>NZ_CP011519.2 GCF_000972785.3 Pandoraea oxalativorans | reverse complement strand
AGTATCCGGACGCTGAACGTGATTGATGATTTCAACCGCGAGGCGCTGGGCATCGAGGTGGATTTCTCGTTGCCATCCGAGCGGGTGATTCGCACGCTGAAGCAGCATATGGAATGGCGAGGCAAGCCGAAGGTCATCCGGTGCGACAACGGCCCGGAATATTTGAGTGCGGCCATCGTGACATGGACGCAGAAGCAAGGCATCCGGCTGGAATACATCGAGCCGGGCAAGCCGCAGCAGAATGCGTATATCGAACGGTTCAACCGGACTGCGCGATACGAATGGCTGTCGCAGTACCTGTGGGAGGACCTGGAGCAGGTTCGCGAAGCGGCGGCCGACTGGATGTGGATTTACAATCACGAGCGCCCGAATATGGCATTGGGCGGTTTTACCCCGAAGCAGCGGCTTGCCATGGTCGCTTAGTTTCTACTTCTGCTGACCGTGGAAAACGGGGGCATTACCCCTGCACCTCTGCCTTTACTTGATAAGAAAAATTCAGAGGCAACAACTATTCTGACGTCGGGGGCGGTCAATCTCACGGCGTCCGTCGCACGTTACCCTGCGGCCGAGCTTGGCACCTCCATCGTTGCCTTGTCCGACTCCAGCGTGATCAGGGCTTGCTCTGACTCAGTGAGGAAGGGGCGCGATGGCAGCAGACGAATTGCTGACTACCCCCGATTGTCGATCCAGTCGCGTGCCCATGTGGAGGCGTGTCCAAGTGCCTGCATTTCGTTAACGAAATAGTCGAGCGCGTGGAACGTATAGGCGGCTGACTCTGCTTCAGCGACGTCACTTCGCACGAGCAAGAGGTTGGCGGCAAACCAGCCGTCCGGTAGCCGATAGGCGGAAGGGGAGACTAAATACCCGTTGTAATGGTGGCTATGGTTATTATTTTTCATAAGCGATAAGCGAGAGACTTGCATGGCATTTAGCACCATACAAATGGATAACTACGAAGTGGGAGCGAGAGAGGAATCGTGTCGAGAAGACAAACGATGCGCACCTTGAAACGGTGCGATCAGATCGGGAGCGCAAAGCTCCGCGAGGATGCTATTCAAGCAAAGGGCCGGTGTACCGGCCCTTGAATTACTTTATTGCGGGCTGATATTTGCTGCCTGCAAACCCTTCGGGCCACGCTTGGTCTCGTACCTCACCTTCTGATTCTCTGCGAGCGTTTTGAAACCCTCGCCTCGAACTTCGGAGAAGTGAGCGAACAGATCGTCGCCGCCTGCATCCGGCGTAATGAAGCCAAAGCCCTTGCTATCGTTGAACCACTTAACAGTACCGGTTTCCATGACAATTCCTTGAAATAAACGTAATAAGCTCGTTGCGGAGCGCAAAAAATTTCAAGGAGGAGGAGAGGACAGCGAATACCGCGCAGAGGAGAGGACGCAGAAAAATGATGATCAGCAATCGAGCTTCTTGAATCTTTCAGCGCCGACAATACATTGATAAGCTGGTACTGTCAAGGCGTTTCGTGGAGCGCTACTGCGAGGTCTACCGTGTGTGTCAGACCGAGCATCGCCATAGCTGCGTGCTGGATGGGACCCGAACAACGTGTTGCCACTCGCGACCCCACTCAGCGTAGTCCACTGAATGGGGAACGGGCTGACCATCCTATTAAAACCCGGCCGAAGCCGGGTGAGCTAATCAGCACCATTAATTTAATTGCTCCAGCGTCGGCGCGTCCGGCGAGTCGTTGCGGTAGTCGGCCAGCAAACGCGGCGAGACGTTCGCGAGTTTCAGGCGTCGCGGCACGACCAGCGGGGACACGCCGAAAACAGCGGCAATGTCTTCCACGGGACGACCTTCTTTAACCAATGCGGCGAAGGCGACGAACTGGTCGGCCGGGTGCATGGCCTCGCGCTGCACGTTCTCGGCAAGGCTTACGGTACGGGCCGACGCATCGGCGACGAGCAGGCCGGCACTTCGTGATCGGCGGGGATGCGCTTTTTCTTCGCCAGCAGTTTCAATGCGCTCAAGCGGCGATCGCCCGCGACGTCTTCGTATCGCTCACCGGCGCCGGCGATCACGATAAGGTTTTGCAGCAAGCCAACGCGCGAAAATACTCGCGGCAAGTTCGTCTATGGACACGCGCGGCGTCGTGCGTACGTTGCGCCTGGACCGGCGCGAGCGCAGCCGGGACAGCGGAACCAGCATCAGGTGCTGGGTTGGGGCGGCCGCTTCGAGCGGTGCGGCGGCGATGGCGGGCGCTTCGGCATCGTGTTGGGTTTCGGGAATCGCGTTCACGTGATATCACCAGGCAGCAACCGCAAGGCACGATTGAGGCAAATATCATTGTCGAACCCCTGCATAGTGCGCATGGCCCGGTGGGGCAGGTGTGGAGTTTGGTCGGCACGTCGAACGCTGCCTATCAGCACCACACGACGTGGCCATAATCGACGGTGCGGCGGTAGTGGTAGCGGCCATCCCAAGGCGTGAACGTGTATACCATGTACGCGCAACTTAGGATGACGATCCAGTGATGCAGTGAGAGCGATGGCATATCGGCCTCCATCAAAAAGGGGTGGGATCCACCGCTACCGGATTCCATGATTCGGAGCCCGCTTTTCGGGGTTTCGGTGCGGTCGGCACGAGGAGCCCGGATGGCCTGTTGCCGCCGTCTTTCCTGAGTTCATCGCCCGCGACGGTCAGGAGCGCGCGGCCCGCTGCCGTCAAGGAAACACGCGCAGGGTGGGTGCGGCCCGCAGGCGCAGCCGAGGACACGGCCCGGCGCGCCTTGATGGCAGCGGGCCGTGCGCTACAGTCGCGGACAAGGGGATGAACTCAGCAACTGTGATTTGAGTCAAGCACTGTGAAGCGTCATGTCGAATGGTTTTCCGGCTCGAGCGATGGCATTGAGAATGACCAACAGCTTGCGCGCACAGGCCGTCAAGGCGAGCTTCTTCGGCTTGCCAGCGGTGACCAGGCGTTGATAGAAGACCTTGATGACGGGGTTGTAGCGCGACGCGGTAAGAGCGGCCATATAGAGCACCTTGCGCACATCCCGACGGCCACCAAAGATAGATCGCCTGCCGCGCGTTGCACCTGAATCACGATTGATAGGTGCCACACCAATCAATGCGCTGACCTCGCGGCCGCTGAGTTTCCCCAGTTCCGGAACCTCGGCCAGAAGCGTGCTGATCGTGGCTTTCCCGACGCCTTTTACGCTGTCGAGCAATGCTGCCAGTTCGCTGTAATGCGCTTCGATGAAGGACTGCAGATCCTGGTCCACGCGACCGAGTTCACTGTTGAGCGTCTCGATCATGAAACTCACGCTTCGATGCATGCGCTTATCGGGGGCGGCAAGACGCTGCTGTTCGGCAGTGCGTATGTCGATCAGCTGTCGTCTGCGGGTTACGAGCGCCTGCAGCATCCGATGCGTTTCGTCGGTGAGCGGCTTCACTAGCTTGTGCAAATCGCTGCGCTGCAGAAGTGTTTGGCCCATGTGGGCCAGCACCTTGGCATCGAGTCGATCTGTTTTCGCCAGGTAGCCCATCGAGCGCGCGAAGTCGCGCGCCTGACGTGGATTGACCACAGCAACTGAATAGCCGGCCAGCTGCAACTCCGTCGCCACCACGATTTCGAGGCCGCCCGTCGCTTCCAGCACGATCAAACCGATCGATGCACCTTGCGACTGGAGATCGCGCAGGAGCATCACCAGAGACTGATGACCAACTGCGTCGTTAGCCGGCGCGAACGTCGTCTCCCGGTCGCTAAAGCCCACCTCCAGCATGGCCTTCGCCACGTCTACCCCAATGCACAGCGGCGTGCCGCTAGCTTGCTTTGACAGGCTCGTCATTGCCCCTCCTTGTACATGCGAAGTGAAGCCTTCCTACAACTGTTCGGGCTAACAACAAGCGGCAAGGGGCGTACGCCAATAGCTGAGTTACGGGCTTGCGACGGTGATCGCCAGCTCTTGGAAAGAACGGGCTGTACGCCCCTGCCAAAACAACCGTGAACGAGGAACTCGGGGCTGACGTGATCGCTGCGGCATCCACGTCGACCGGGGGCCGGCCGCGGACAACTCTTGCGAGTTGCCCACCGCCTTTGAAGAAGACCTGCAAACCGTCAACCATGCCGAGCTCCCCTGGGTGTTTCGAACCATACAAGGAAAGATGGCTTGACGGCAGATGGCAGGACTGCATGCCGACCGCGCGCAAGCGAAGCGTGCAGGCCCGGATGGAAGAGCCCGGGCCGGAGGCGTCATATCAGCCGAACAGAGTGAGGGACGATAAAGACGTGTCTCGAGGTTTGCTCAGCGCCGTGGAGGACACGCCGAAAAACTTTGATTCTTCGGCGTAACCCGCTGCCGCGCGACGCGCGACACGCACCCCGTGCGATGGTTGGCATGTGAATTGCAGCCCAAAGACGTGCCGCCGCTCGCCGGGGCGCCCTCGTCAGGTGAATGGGAGTAATTACAAATGGCTGTCGTTTTCGCTTTCGCCTACAAGGGATTCCGAGTGCTCTGTACGGCACTTCCGAACACCGGGGGCGGTTTTCGCGCCACGGCGCGCATATCGTCCGTCACTCCCACCGTTTCGCAAAAAAATCTGCCAGTCACGGTGCAGGGTGGCCTGTACCGTGAGGCCTCCTGGTCGATTGAGGTGGCCTCCTCTCTGGCCAGAGCGTGGGTCGATGGGCACCAGAGTTAAAGACCGAAGACGCGGCACATGGTGCGTTACCATATCCGGCTCGCGGCACCGGGCATGCGCGTGCAGAACGAGTCGAGGTGGCCGCGACGTTGTCTGGCCGTTGTCCTTTTTCGCGCCTCGCTTCATCAAGCCTGCGGTGCAGGGCAGTGTGCAACCGGCCCGGGGCTTGCGGTACGGCTAGCCCCGCTTGGCCCACCGTTTTTGGGCTGCCCGGCGAGCCAGGGCGCTGCGCTCTGCTGGCGACATGCCCGCCATTCGCGCTAGGCCCCCCGCACGGGAGATCTGTGCGCGCTGTTGCGGGCGAAGCGCCTTCGCCCGAGCGTTTCCGCCCAAACTCGAGCGTTCCGTCATCGTTCCTCCGAATGTCCCGCTGGCTCACTCATACCGGCGCTTCGGTGTTCTGGCCGACCGTCGCGCCTCAGTCGAGCCTGAGTTGAGCCTCAGTCGCACGCTATGTCACGCCGACACTGCTTTTGTGTGCCGGCGTAACGGTTCGAGGGCACGCCGGGCCGAGCGCGATGGTGATTTACCAAAGCGCCTCCTGATGTTGATCGATCCAGTCGCGCGCGAGCGACGCCGCCGTCTCAAGCGCCACCTGCTCCTTCTGTCGGATCGTATCGCCCGCGTGGCCTATCTGCTGCTCCTGGAATAAACCCGGGGCGGGCCACAGGATTTTCGCGGCCCCTCGAAACCTGCCGTGCATTGTCGGCGTAGCCGTGCACAAAACCCGATAGCCCTTGTAGGGAAAAGTCAGAACCGAAGCCATAGTCGTCACTTTTCGCGGACTTCATGTCGGCGGCCTGTCCTCTCATGGTGGCGATCCGCACGACGCCGCTATTCACCGATGTTGGAAAAACGGCGCACAGCCTGCGCCGCCCTGAACCGGTTCCTATCATAGAATGGAGTCGCGCCCCGGGGCTACCCCAGAGCCGGCTGGGGTCCGGCTCTCGTACCTCGTAGGGAAGATGCTCGGGATTCTCACCTGACAGGCTGCGGCGGCCGCACCCGCGCGCGTGAAGCGGTACACCGCGGTGTCAGTTGACGCGTCGCCAGGCATCATCAATGGCGCCGAGAACCGGCGGTACGAATTCATGCCCGTCAAACGACACGGGCCGATCGTCTTTCGGATAGCCCAGTACTGCTGGCGCACGCAACATACCGAGGATCCTGGGACGATGTGCTCCGCTCGCCGCGACCTCTGCGAGAACTTCCGACTCGATCTGATGCAGCAGCGCCCAGGTCAATACTCCGGCCGTGCGGCGACGCGACACGACCGCCGGTACCGTTTCCTTCACGGCCGCAACAGCGGCAAACAGCAGATCCATGCACTCTCCTTCCCGTAGCTAAATAATGCATCGTTGAAATAGGGCTACCGCTCCACGGGTGCCCGCGCCCACCTGTGCCGCAAAGCAGGAATCAGGACCCTCGATCATCCGGATTCACGCTGGGAGGCCGGTTTGCAAAACCACGCCTGGCGGTAGACTTCGCTATGCCGCCGGCGGACCTCCACTTCTTCGTCGCCGGCAAGAATCAGCCCGCCGCCGTTGAACCGAACCACACGAAAGTTGTGCAGTGGGGGTAACAGCGCTGCGCCCGAAGCCCGTCCACACGCCGTGAGCGTCACTGCCTGCACGCGTAGTGGCGTACCGGCGCGATAGCCGCCGGCGTAGGACCAGTTGCACAGGTACCCGCGCACGGGCGGGCTGACAAGAAAGTCCGCCTCGGAGAGTTTTTCGCCGGCGCGGCGAAGCCTGAACACGTCGACAAACATGGCGCGAAATACTGTTTATTTGTACAGTATTATAGGTAAGCAACGATGAGGTTCGCAACCGGTGCTCCGACGTGGCCGACCGCGCTGGCGCTTCTCCCACATTCGCGGCAGTATCGGATGTCCACCGTCAACGTATCGAGAACCCGTACGCCAGTCTTACCCGCATGCTCTCGGTGAAGTCGGCCGGCGTACTGTTGCAAGGTGCCTTTCCATGCGATCGGCATCGCCGGCACCAACGTATCCAGCGCCGGATGGTCAAAACCTTCCCCGACTAGTCTGCCAGTCGTGAGCACGACGCGGGGCGCGTCACTGGCCAGCGCATCAAGGGCAGCCAGTTGCGCCCCACGCGCTTTTCTGCCGAGCCGACCGTGTAGCAGCATGCGAGCTTTCGAGATGATCTGTCCGCTCGGTGAGCACAAGCACCTGGCGTCCCTGCGTAGAAGCGGATACGCTACGGGCGAGATGCGAAAACGAAAGGTTGCGAAGAACTGGTTCTCCGCAGGACATTTCTCCTTAAAAATTTGCCTTTCGTGCTGGAGTTGACCCTGTAAAACCGGACACACCATCACACTAAGGTTGCTGAATCCATCGCGCGCCTGAACTCGCGAGGCGAGCGGTATTTCAAGGCTGTGTGCGGGTGGCGCTCATTGTAGTGTTCAAACGCGATTGCCAGACGCGAGAGCGCTGTTGGTGCGTCAGGCTTGTCCATATACGCGACGTAATCGTGCTTCATGGTCTTCACGAACGATTCGGCCATGCCATTGCTCTGCGGCGAACGGACCGGCGTGGTCAGCGGCTCAAGACCCAGTTCGCGAGCGAAGCTGCACGTGCGGTAGTCGATGTAGGCCGAGCCGTTGTCCGTCAGCTTATGTCACTCGCGTATTTCTTTCTCGTCATCCTCGAATTATCAGGGATGTCCAGAAGATCGCAAACACGTTCTAAAGCCGACATCCCGGCGCTGGCCAATGTGAAGCATGTGTTCGTCAAAGCAGCGGCTCGGGTCAACAACCGCGCGGAGAACAGCCATCAACCGACGCGGGAGCGCGAGCGGTGCATGCGGCGCTTTCGCGTCCCAGCGCGCACGCAAACCTTCCTCTGGAGCTTCGGGCCAATCCGGCAACACTTCGCACTCAAACGACATTTGGTGCGCGCGCCGCTCTTTCGCAAACAGCTCGCGGTGCACTTTGCTCAATGGCGTGAATTCACCCACGTTGCCCAAACTCCGTCTCATACTTTTTGAATCGCTCTCGATTCGTGCATCGGCTTCGACGACATCCCTAAGTTGGCAACGCCCGAATGGCGAGTCGAAAAAATTCTTGCAGAGCAGCACCGACGCATATCAGAGGCGGCCGCGCCAGCTGCGACGCCACCTTCTGACGCAGCAACGAAACGGCAAAGCAAGAAGTGAAACGATGTCTGTGAATCGCACAACTTAACTCCCCCTATTACGACGGAACTCGGCGAAGGCTGCGCCCGGCAGCTGACCGGGACGCCGGCCCTCGCCGCGGGGGCCGGAAACCGTGTCTGTCGTCGGAAAGTTTTGCGCAGCGTCACACCAGCGAGGGAGGCGGAGATGTCTTCTTCTTAAGCAAAAAAGACGCGTCGTACGACGCACTCCACAGTTTGGCCTCGGAAGCTGTGGCTTTTCCCGATTGGTCCGCAACGTCCATCGGGTGGGCCGTCACCTCCCAAATCGCGGTTCTCGTCATCTCCCCGGCGTCGAACTCATTTCTACGGAACTCCGTGCGGCCGATTTGAACTGTACCGTCTTTGCCAGGCAAGCCGTGCTCCGAGTGAAACTTGAAGTAGGCAGCGCCTTCAAGGCATTTCGCGGGCAGATTCTCGGTGTGAATAGAAATGCACAGTTCCCTGGGCGCGTTCGAAAACTGGGGGCCGCCATCGCCTCGAATGGCGACCTGCGTCGCGTTATCCCAGTGGACAAGCGTCAAGAACACTTGCCGTTGCATGTCTACGTTGGGAAACGCCCTCTTAATGCCTTCGACCATCGCCACGTTCAGGCGTTCTTGCACCACCAATTTCTGGTCGGCCTCCGTCAAATGCGATAGGCCGAGCGGATGCGCCTTCTCCAACTTCCTCAATTGCTTTAACTCGTTCGACTCGCCCGACGTCAATCCAATTTGTGGGTCCGCGCGCTTTAACTTCAGTTGCTCCAGGCGACTTAGCTCCTGAGCGTACTCGAGCAACGCTGTCTCACCCGCCAATAAGTTGACACCGTTCAGCGTGATAAAAGCGCTTCCCTGCGCTGCATGCTGGAATAGGTACTCCCCGAGCTCGGGCCTTGCCCCCTCCTCGCGAGCGGCCTGCGCGAGGTACTCGGTGCTATGTGTTAGCGCCGATGTAAAACTGACCCACCGGGGATGCGGCTATTTTCTTGGACTGTTTTACGTCGTTAACCCGAGGCTTTCACGGTACTCGATGGGGCTGAGATAGCCAAGGGAGCCCTTGATCCGCTTTTCGTTGTACCAGCGAATGTAGGCGTTCAGTGCCTCTACGAATTGCACGATGGTCGTCGAACGCCAGTCCCCTGGATAGAACATTTCGGTCTTCAGCCTTCCGAAGAATCCCTCACAGGCCGCATTGTCTGGTGAGCAGGCTTTACGCGACATGGATCGGATCAGATTAGCCTTTGCAACTCGCGATAGCCAGCCAGGCCAACGGTAGTGGCCACCCCGATCGGAATGTACGATCGGCTTCTCATCGTCCTCGGTCACGGTCTCGATAGCCGCATCTAACATGGTATTCACGAGCTCGGCGTCGGGGCTTGTGCCAATCGACCAACTGACTACCATGCCATCGAAGCAGTCGATCATCGGCGATAGATATACCTTCCCGGCCGGGATCTGGAACTCGGAGATATCCGTCAGCCACTTTTCGTTGGGGGCGGTAGCGTGGAAATCGCGATTGATGATGTTATCTGGGGCAGGGCTAATTTCCCCGACATAAGAACGATATCGGCGCCGCTTGGGCCTCGCCGCGTAGAGGCCGCCTTGTTTCATGAGGCGACGCACGACTTTCTCCGATAGAAACACGCGTTGTCTGCTGAGCGCTGCCTGCACCCGACGATAGCCGTAGGATCGGTGATTGTCCTCGAAGATTTCCGCAACGGTACGACGAACTTCGGCATATTTGTCGGCAACCCGCATGGGCGACCGATGGTAGAAATAGGAGCTGCGCGCCAAGTCCAGCTGCTCAAGCAGCTCAGCCAAAACGTACTGCTCTCTCAGGGCGTCAACCAGCGTCGTCTTCTCCCGGTTGCTCAGGAGTTGCAGGTCGACGCCCAGGTCTTTTTTTAGGTTCATCGCGCAATAGCGTGGAGGGATTTGACAAGTTTTCGTACTCTTGATGGCAGGAATTTGCCATCAGGAGTGCGTGGAGATGCTGGATCGCAAGCTGCTGGAGTCGCTGGGAGGCTGGCAGGGCTATGCCGTCGAACGCGTGGAGTGGCCCGAGGGCACAGGGCGCACGCTGTCGATCTATTTGAAGCCAACCGCCAAGGTGATGCTGTGCGAGCAGTGCGGCGCACGATGTCGCCAGGTCCATGAGACCACGGTGCGCCGGGTGCGAGATCTGCCGTTATTTGAGTACCGGGTTGTTCTTCATGTTCCACGCCGGCGCTTGTTGTGTGAGCAATGCGGTGGCCCGCGCCTGGAGCGGCTTACTTGGCTGGGTCGCTACCAGCGGGTGACGGATCGGCTTGCGGCGGCCTGCAGCCAATTGCTGCAATCGAGCAACGTGCAGGCGGTGGCGAGGTTCTTCGAGCTGGGTTGGCATACCGTCAAGACGCTGGACAAGGCCCGGCTCCGAGCGTCAGTGCGCGAACCGGATTGGTCCAGGATCGAGTATTTAGCGATGGACGAGTTCGCCCTGCATAAAGGGCATCGGTACGCGACGGTAGTCGTCGATCCGATCAGCAGGCAGGTGCTGTGGATCGGCCCAGGACGCTCACGCGAGACGGCTCGGGCGTTCTTCGAGCAATTGCCGCGTGGGGTCGCCCAACGCATCAAGGCCGTAGCCATCGACATGACTACGGCCTACGAGTTAGAAATCCAGGCCCACTGCCCACGGGCGGAGATCGTCTATGACTTGTTCCATGTCGTGGCCAAGTACGGACGAGAGGTCATTGATCGGGTGCGCGTGGATCAGGCCAACCAACTGCGCCAGGACCGTCCCGCGCGCCGGGTCATCAAATCGAGCCGCTGGCTGTTATTGCGCAACCGCGACAAGCTAGACCGGCAGCAGGCCGTCCGGCTCGACGAATTGCTGCAAGCCAACCAGCCGCTGCTGACGGTCTATGTCCTGAGGGACGAACTCAAGCGGCTCTGGTTCTACCGAAGACCTGCCTGGGCAAAACAAGCCTGGCACCACTGGTGCGAGCAGGCCGAGCAAAGCGGAATAGCCCCCTTGAACACCTTCGCTCAGCGTCTGAAAGGCTATCTGCATGGCATCCTGGCCAGATGCCGACATCGTCTAAACACCAGCATCGTTGAGGGCATTAACAACACTATCAAGGTCATTAAGCGGCGCGCCTACGGCTACCGAGACCAGGAATACTTCTTCCTCAAAATCCGCGCCGCCTTCCCCGGTAATGCTCAATGAACCTTTTTTTAGGAGTTCATTCGCCTTCTTCAACAGGTCCTGTTCAAGCTGCAGATTGCGAATTTTGCGCTGGAGCGCTTCGACCTGCCGTTCCAGTTCGTCCCGATCTGTCTCTGCGGGCGAGCCTTTGTCGCGTTTCATGGATGCAGGAGCCTCTCGGCCGAGTAACTGGTTCTTCCAGTTGTACAGCGTCACCCTGTCGACGTCCAGCTTTCGGGCCACCGCCTCTGCACTTCCTTCCCGTGTGCACAGTTCGTACACCGCAGCCTGCTTGGACACCAATGAAGCAGTTGGTCGACCGGCCTTGGAGTTAAAGTCAAATCTGGTGTACGGGGCGTGAGCAAGATTAGGCGGCCAGGGGCTGCTGAGCCGGTGTGCTGTCGGTCACCGGCTCTCCATCCTTGAACGTCATCCCGTCAAGCATCGTCGCGATCTTTTCGGGGGCGCGGATGCGCCGCCACGAGTCTTCGGCCGACTCGATCAGCTTGAATGCCAGGCCGAGGAACGTCGCGCGCGAGACGCAGTTGCGCGTGCGCTTGGTGCGGTGACGCACCGTCGCGAAGGTCGATTCAATCGGATTCGTCGTGCGCAGATGCTGCCAGTGTTCGGCCGGGAAATCGTAAAATGCCAGCAGCTCGTCGCGATCTTGCGTCAGCTTTTCGACCACCTTCGGATACTTTGCCGAGTGGGTATCAACGAAGTGATTGAAGGCAACCAGCGCTTCGGCACGCGTGGCGGCCATCCAAATGTCCTGCATCGCCTTTTTGGCGCGGGCCTGCTGCGATTTCGGCAGCGCGTTGAGCACGTTGCCCATCTTGTGGAACCAGCAGCGCTGATGCTTGGTCTGCGGGAACACTTCTTCCATCGCTGCCCAGAATCCCATCGCACCATCTCCGCAAGCCAGCAGCGGCCCTGACTGCAGACCGCGCTTTTTCAGATCGAGCAGCAGTTCGGCCCACGACGCCTTCGATTCCCGATACCCGTCACTGATCGCCACACGCTCTTTCGTTCCGTCCGGTTTGACACCAATGATCACCAACAGGCACTGGCCGTCGGAATCGTCGCTGCGCACGCCGGTGTGAATGCCGTCAGCCCACCAGTACACCCAGCGCGCCAACGACAACTCACGCTGATTCCACTGAGCATGCTCATCGGCCCATTGCGCCTTCAGACGACTCACCACATTTGGCGACAGGCCGCTGACCTGGCCGCCCAGCATGATGCCCATGGCTTCGCTCATGTCGCCCGTCGAGATGCCTCGCAGGTACAGCCACGGTAGTGCGGCCGACACGCGTGCGGATTTGCGAACGTACGGCGGCACGACCGCCGAATTGAAGCGGATGCCCGAACCCGAGCGATCACGCACCTTCGGTACCCGAACCGGCACCGGACCGATGGCCGTGACGACTTCGCGCTCTGGTAGGTAGCCGTTGCGCACCACGGCACGCCGACCGTCGATCGACCTCACGTTGCTGTACTGTTCAAGCATGCTCGCCAGTTCCGCTTCGACTGCCTGCTCGATGATCTGCCGCGCGCCTTGCTGGATCAGTTCATCGAGCGCGCTCTTCGTTTGTGCTTTTCTGCCGTTCGTTTCTTTCATAATCTTCTTCATGGTGGTCGGGGCCGGCTCGCGCCGGCTTTGCTCGGTGTGCCTTCGACAAGCAACATTCTCAGCTAAACCGCCACCGCCTTCTCATATTTCCCAAAGCACTCCGTACACCAGATTCGACAATAGCTCCCGGCCTTGCCAACCACGCATTTCCTGGTTTCCGGATAGCGCTCGCGAACCCACTCCGTTAGTATCTGGCGACAGGGATAGCCCAATGTCCTGAGGGTGAAGGCGAAGCAGCGCCCGTGGTTGACGTAATGCTCGAGTGCTACGTTCTTCTGTTCTTCTGAGTACTTCGGCTTTACGCGAACATACCCCCTCTGCAGATCGCCAATCTTCTCGAATTCGTTACACCACGCCTTGAGAGAATTCTTCGTCGGGTAACCCAACTGGCGAATGGTCGCTTTGCTGCGCTTCCCGAGTTTCAGGTACAGCTCGACCGCCCGAACGCGTTCTTGGTATGAATACATGGACTACCTTCAAAGTAGTCCAAGATTTTGTCCGCATCCCCGGTGGGTCAGATTTAAACCGGCGTTGACACCCAAGCGGTATTGCATGCCGACGAGACGCCGGTGCAGATGTTGGCACCGGGCAAGGGCAAAACCCAGCGCGCTTACGTGTGGGCGTATGCGAGCACGCAATTCGCTGACATTCGCGCAGTGGTTTATGACTTTGCCGAAAGCCGTGCTGGCGAAAACGCGCGTCGATTCTTAGAGGCATGGCAAGGCAAGCTGGTGTGCGATGACTTTAGCGGCTACAAAGAAGGATTCAAACAAGGGCTGACCGAAGTGGGTTGCATGGCGCACGCGCGACGCAAATTCTTTGATCTGCATGTGCAACACAAAAGTGAGCTCGCGGCCCAGGCGCTGACGTACTTCGGTGCGCTCTACGACGTGGAGCGCGAGCTCGCGCAGCTTAGCGCAGGCGAGCGAAGGGAACTACGCGAAGCGCGAGGCCGGCCGATTGCGCAGGGGTTACACGCGTGGATGATCGAGCAGCGTGGGCGAGTCTCGCCGGGATCGGCCATCGCCAAAGCGCTGGACTACAGCCTCAAGCGCTGGGCAGCACTGACACGTTATCTGGCCGATGGGCTGCTGCCTATCGATAACAATTGGGTGGAAAACCAGATCCGCCCATGGGCAACGGGACGCGGCAATTGGTTGTTTGCTGGCTCATTGCGTGCGGGTAAGCGCGGTGCGGCGATCATGAGCTTGATCCGCTCGGCACAACTCAATGGGCACGATCCGTACGTCTATCTGAAGGACGTGCTGACTCGATTGCCGACGCACAAAGCCAGAGACATCGCGCAACTGCTACCGCATCATTGGAAGCCGGCAAACACCTGATTGCCCGGACTCTCCATTGGGGATGGGTTTACCGGAGGCTTACCTTGACGGCCAGGCGAATGAGGCTACGGTCGCGAGGTATGGACGGCGAGCGAGGGGAATGCGGGAGAGTAGATGGCGCAGCAGGTGAATCTAGACGCTCCGCGCGGCGAGCGCGCTACCTGAGCCGCAGGCGGCGAAGCTGTTCACGAGGGCATTGCAAGATGCATGCGACGGGTGACAGCCTCCAGAGTCTGGACAACGGTGAAGTTTGCTGCGAGAGAAATCGACGGAATGAATTGATGCCGAAGATCGGCGTTGTCATATGCGACAAGGCTGACGTTCTTCGGCGCAGCTGGCCAATAGGGCACCGCCTACAGGTGCAGGAGATGGGGAATGTGCTTCGCGGTGTCGCCGTGGCTACAAGACAGCCCAAAGGCCAGTTCGGCCTTCAGTTTCGCGAGGCCCATCGAGATCAGATCACTGATCGGCTGGCCCATCAAGGCCTCGCAGGTCTCTGCCGAAACACTCTTCTCCTCGATGATGTCGCCATTGGCGTCCTTGCGATCAGCCTGGAAGCTGGAGTATCCCGAAAAAGCGGGGACGTTCTCCCATGCCAGCTTGTCTTCCGACTCGCTGATAAAGCCGGCTCCACCAAGACAGACGGCCTCATTCATCAAGCCGTCAAAGAAGACCAGGTCGATATAGCCCACGCATGGGACTTCTGCGCTCCGATTCATTATCCGCCCCCTAGATTCGCTGGAGCAACGCAGTCAGCCCCTTCTTGAGGGCGTCCCGCTCGCGGGTACTCAATGATTGAACAACCAGATCAAGGTGCGAATGCTATGCAGTTGCACGCTTAGCGGCATTCCGGCCTCGTGCCGTCAGGCTGAGGGCCACCGCACGAGCGTCCTCGCGATCGCGCAGCTTTTTCACAAGCCCTTTTTCCACGAGCGTCTTAACTGCTTCACTAAGTGTCGGCGTTGTGAGTCGCATGCCCTCTGCGATCTCACCAAGGCGCAATTCCGTTCCCTGCTCAAGCAAGCGCACAAGCACTTCGCCTTGGGTCGGCGTAATACCGAGCGCCATAGCACCGTCCCAAGCCTGACGACGCATCGCCGCTGCCACTCGCGAAAGCGCTCCACTAACAGAAATGACTTTTTCCAATTCGATAACTCCTGTGGGTTCGTGGTGAATACACAGGAGTATGATATACCCCCACTGGGGGTATATCAAGATTTATTAGCATCCCAATGTAATATTTCTCTGATGTATGCCCACACTACATCCGGCATCGATCTAGCGTCGCTCGTATTCGCTGGGGCGAGCCATTTATCAAGCGTTTTTTCAGGGACACTAATCCGCTTCGCAAATGCTGCGCGCGTCATCTCAAGTCGACTCATGGCATCTCGCAGAAACTCTTGCTGAGTCTGCGAGCGCGCATTTTCTACTTCCATCAAATCACTCCACCTTCGATTGAAAATTAAGCTCGTGTTCTCGTGCGCTTAAATCAGCGCAACTTTGTACCTGGCATGCGCATCGCGAACTTCATGCTCCTCGCTTGACTGCACAGAAGAATCCGTCATAGCAGTGTTCCCCCTTGCCTAGTGCCACCAGAGAATCACACGAGTCTCGGAAGGGAGCGCAAGCACGAAAGCCGCGATTTACTGCCTTTCGTATGCCCCCCAATCGGGGCCGAGGGGGTCAACCTGCTCCGCTGTGACCGGAAGCAATATCTTAAGTCCACACACGTACGGTCGAAATCCTCGCTTGGAAGCGTTTAGGTACTTGTCCGGGAACATGGCCCTCAGCTGTACCGCCTTTGCCCAGTTGATGGCTGCCGGGGACAGAATCTGAATCTGTGCCCCCGGGACAAGCTCCCGCAATCTGTCCTTATCGCGGTTCAACATCACGACCCTGACGCGAGGCTTGCCAATAGAAGCGCAAGCGCTTGTAGTGCTGACGAGTGAGCGTTGCAGTCATGTTGGCTTTTTCCTTGGTGCTTACTTGTCGTAGACCGAGCGCAGGAACCCGGCGTACTCGCTCATGTTGCTCATCAGGAGCATTCGCCCGTCGTCAGGGCCGCGACTGCGCGACGCGTCATTACAGTCAATGCACGCGAGCAGGTAGACGTTCAGAGCGTCGCGCGCCACCTCCAACTTGCGCGCGCACTCCACCGCAGCTTTCTTCCTGGCCGCCTCGGCACGGGCCTGCGCCTTTACGTCACGATCGCTTTTCCAGTCGTCGCCGGTCATGGCTAGTTGCGTAGGTGCCGGTTTGAGATACGGCAGTGTGGGTTCAAAGCTCATGGCTGTTTTCCAGTTGCTAAAGTGAACTGATGCGCGCCGGGTCTGTACCTACAGACCGGATGGCGAGCCATACTTGCAAGCGCTCTTCCGGTTCAGCCACGAGCTATTGTCGAATCTGGTGTACGGAGTGCTTTGGGAAATATGAGAAGGCGGTGGCGGTTTAGCTGAGAATGTTGCTTGTCGAAGGCACACCGAGCAAAGCCGGCGCGAGCCGGCCCCGACCACCATGAAGAAGATTATGAAAGAAACGAACGGCAGAAAAGCACAAACGAAGAGCGCGCTCGATGAACTGATCCAGCAAGGCGCGCGGCAGATCATCGAGCAGGCAGTCGAAGCGGAACTGGCGAGCATGCTTGAACAGTACAGCAACGTGAGGTCGATCGACGGTCGGCGTGCCGTGGTGCGCAACGGCTACCTACCAGAGCGCGAAGTCGTCACGGCCATCGGTCCGGTGCCGGTTCGGGTACCGAAGGTGCGTGATCGCTCGGGTTCGGGCATCCGCTTCAATTCGGCGGTCGTGCCGCCGTACGTTCGCAAATCCGCACGCGTGTCGGCCGCACTACCGTGGCTGTACCTGCGAGGCATCTCGACGGGCGACATGAGCGAAGCCATGGGCATCATGCTGGGCGGCCAGGTCAGCGGCCTGTCGCCAAATGTGGTGAGTCGTCTGAAGGCGCAATGGGCCGATGAGCATGCTCAGTGGAATCAGCGTGAGTTGTCGTTGGCGCGCTGGGTGTACTGGTGGGCTGACGGCATTCACACCGGCGTGCGCAGCGACGATTCCGACGGCCAGTGCCTGTTGGTGATCATTGGTGTCAAACCGGACGGAACGAAAGAGCGTGTGGCGATCAGTGACGGGTATCGGGAATCGAAGGCGTCGTGGGCCGAACTGCTGCTCGATCTGAAAAAGCGCGGTCTGCAGTCAGGGCCGCTGCTGGCTTGCGGAGATGGTGCGATGGGATTCTGGGCAGCGATGGAAGAAGTGTTCCCGCAGACCAAGCATCAGCGCTGCTGGTTCCACAAGATGGGCAACGTGCTCAACGCGCTGCCGAAATCGCAGCAGGCCCGCGCCAAAAAGGCGATGCAGGACATTTGGATGGCCGCCACGCGTGCCGAAGCGCTGGTTGCCTTCAATCACTTCGTTGATACCCACTCGGCAAAGTATCCGAAGGTGGTCGAAAAGCTGACGCAAGATCGCGACGAGCTGCTGGCATTTTACGATTTCCCGGCCGAACACTGGCAGCATCTGCGCACGACGAATCCGATTGAATCGACCTTCGCGACGGTGCGTCACCGCACCAAGCGCACGCGCAACTGCGTCTCGCGCGCGACGTTCCTCGGCCTGGCATTCAAGCTGATCGAGTCGGCCGAAGACTCGTGGCGGCGCATCCGCGCCCCCGAAAAGATCGCGACGATGCTTGACGGGATGACGTTCAAGGATGGAGAGCCGGTGACCGACAGCACACCGGCTCAGCAGCCCCTGGCCGCCTAATCTTGCTCACGCCCCGTACACCAGATTTGACTTTAACTCCCCATCCAGTGGCTTCAGCCACTGGATGGGCGAGATCAATCCCGAAGGGCTTCACAATAGCGAACACCCCGGGCGCAATGTTGTACAGTCGGTCGACTCGCCGCTCGGCTCCTATGACCTCGCGAATTCTCTGGAAAAGGCGCTGCCTCTCCCATCGGACTGGGGACCTAGCCCTAAACGGCAAACCCGATAGGTGCGCTAGGGCAGCGTCTATGTCTGATTCGGATACCACCATCGCCTGCGGTGATCTCCAGAGGGTTGCGAGACTCATATCGCCTTTCCCGTTGTGTCAGTGTTTATACTCGCCGCGCACGCCCAAACGACTGCTTTCGTACAACACTCCTTCGACGTCACGGTGTGCTCGCATTTCCTCGTCACAATCCAGCCCCTCGGACCTATGCTTTCGCAACTCATCAAGCGCTACTTCCGGTGAAACTCTGCACATGACCGAAATCAGTCGGATCGCGTCCTTGAAGACCCATTTCTGAATGTTCTCCAGTTCATGGCCCTGCCAGCTTTCCTCAAGGTAGATTCCACCCCAGCCGCTTCCGTGGGTCTTCGACGCCGCGTCGATTTCGTCCTTCGATCGCATCGTCATCAGGCGGTCGAATCCGTTGTCGTTGTCCTCAGCGGCAGGGATAAAAAAGAAACGCTCCATCGCAGTACGCTTGGCCAGGAGGACCTGCTCGACGGTGATTGGATGATCCATCTTGGCCCTTGGTCAGTTGAAGGCGAGCTGGTCGCGCTCGAACAAGTTCATGCCACGCCGAGACGCTTCGTCGCCGATATGCCGGGCGTTCTTGCGAAGCGACGCGAGCATTTGCGTGGCGGTCTCTTCAGTGCAGCCGGTTTGCAGCAGATAGCTGAGAGCGTGGATCGCACCTTGTTGGACCAGACTTTGTGCGAAGAGCACCTGGTCAGGCATTTCGCGGTACTCGGCAGGGTCTACTGCCCCTCTATTCTCAATCGTGGCCATGTTGGCTCCGCACTCCTTAATTGGGGGTTTCCGCGTCTGGAAAGAGCATGTCGAATCCGGGCACCGGAATGACGCGTCCATCGTTCAAGCATGCTGCTGCGGCGACGAGATGCTCAGACGCGGCACGCTGCGGGTACGGCTTCCACTCAAGACAGTCGAGGGTGACCTTCGCTTCTTCGGTAAAGACCGTCGCAGCCTCTTCAGGTGTGATCCCGATTGACTTGATCTGGGCGTTCACCAGCTCGACAAGCGACTGGCGGAAGACATTTTTTCGATCGGTGGCTTGCATCGTTTTTCCTAGTGGTTCACAGGCGGGTAGACCAAGTCGTCGCCAGGAGTGAATTCGTATCGAGCTGGGTCACCCTCGAACAACACGTATCCCTCGACGCCCTTTTCACGCAGCATTCCCACCGCGCGTCGAGTACTTGCCACTTCAGCTTCGTGAAGTCGGCCCGGGTCGGCCGGTCGGCCACCGCTCGTCGCACCGTCACTGCTGATCAGGAGCGTCATTTCCACCCCTGAACCTGCCTTCCGCCCGAAGATTTGCCTTTTCATCGACTTTTTTCCTCGTTATCCGCGATTGGCCAAGGCGCGCTCGATTTTCTTGTCGGTCTTGTACTGGCTCAGCGCATACACAGACCAGATCGCAGCCGGAATCCAACCGATGATCGTGAGCTGGAGAAGCAAGCAGATGATCCCCGCGAAGGGACGCCCGATCGTGAAAAATTGAAGCCAAGGCAAAATCAACGCAAGCAGCAGGCGCATGTAGTTCCTCTACGATTTCATTGCCGACTTCCGGCCGGTTCGGGGCGTTTCACGCCAGGGAATTCCTCACTCGCAGATCGAAATGATCTGGTTCAATTGCTCACACGCGGCCAGGAAAACCTCATGCGGCGCTTGCTTCCAAGGATGCGGCTTGGCGCCGCGCGCCCGCCAGTCGAAGGACTTCGGCTGATGCCCCAAGACGTAACTGGTGACGTTCTTCGGCCCCTTGAACTTGATAGCGAACGGATTGGTGTCGTTGTACTCCGCCGTCGTCATAGGCAGGCCAATGACGATGCTGGTTGTCTCGTTAAACGCTCTGGGGGACAGGACTAGCATCGGATGCATATTCTTCATTTCTCGACCGACTTGTGGATTGCAGTCGATCCAGATGATGTCGCCGCGATCCGGTGCCCAAGCGACCTTCGACATCAGAAAGCCTCCACACCAACAGGGGATGCAGCCATGGCTTCTCCGCCATGCTTCGACAGGTCGAACTTCGCGAGCTTTTCAGCAAGGGTGAGCTTACGAGGGCCGACAGGCTTTACGGTGACGCCAACCTCATCGGTTGTAACCTCCACCTCAAGACCCACCTCGAAGTGCGCAGAGCGCGCGACTGCGGCAGGAATCCGTACAGCCAAGCTGTTTCCCCATTGCTGAATAGTCAGTGTTGCTGTCTTTGCCATGATGATTTACCTCCATTACGTATCGACAAGTATAGACGCAATCTTTCTGCGTTTCAACATGTATAAACGGTCAGCATCATCAATCAGTGGCGAACATTTCTTCTAGCCCCTCAATCGCTTCGAGAAATTCACGCTCCGTCACTTCAAGATACGGAGAAACGTGATCGAGATGAGCATGGCCGAGCAATATTTGTACGGTTTCGATTGAGTGCCCTTGCGCCAGAAGGCGGCTGGCAAACGTGCGTCGACCGGAGTGGCTGCTGTACCCCTTCCCAAGCCCAGCCGCGCGGTATAGGCCGGTGACATAGCTCTGCAAGCTGTCCGCAGCCAGGTATTCGACTTGCTCTCCGCTGTCGTTCGTCCGGCGCTTGACGCTCAACTCGTAACGGCTCCCCTTATGAGTCAGGATCAGCGACGTCTGAGGCATCAAGCCCCTCCACTTCTGGCGATCCATTGCAGTGCCTTTGCTCCGCTTCCACCGCCATTCGATGTAGCGGTTGAGTGCGGCAAGCGCCTTCGGATGGCTCAGGTACACACAGCGCTGGCGGCAGCCTTTCGTGATCGCCGCCCGCAGGCTCACTTCTTCCCGAATCAGTCCGGACGGCTGGAGAACGTCGGCCACTTCGATGCGGGCAATCTCGGATATCCGCATGCCGCAGGTAAAACCCAACAGCAGAACGAGTGCGTCACGCTCCGGGTGCCGACTGGTGGCCTCGGTCACGCGGAGCAGGTGGCGGATTTGGGCAGGTTTGAGCGTCTTGGCGCGTTTGATGTGCATGGCTTCTCGGTCCTCGTAATGCGCTCGAAATTGAGCTTGTTACGAGAGAGAAACGCCGGGCGCTCCTTTTCATGATAAACGCCCGTGCTCCCTGCGGTCCTCGGAAAATGAGGAGGTCTCGATGTGCTATTCCGCCCAAATCGCGCAGGGATTCCATCAGTACGAGCGGATGTTCGGGGCGCAGCTCGACCTGCCCGCGTTTTTCGACTTGTATGCCGGGCGTGCCGCCGGCGACAGGATCAAGGTGCCAAAGGCCGTTGATGCGGCATTCGCGCACACGGCGAATCCGGAAACTTCGGGTATTTGCGAGTCGATTCGCAGGTTTGAGATTACCCAGGCCGCCATCCTCGAGCAGGAGCTATTCAAGCAGCGCAAGCGCCTGGCCGATGCGCAGCGCAGCTTGCAGACGAAAGTCACGAAGGCCGCCACGGAGAGTCAGCGCATCGCGTCCGACAAGGTCACCGCGACGTTGCGCCGCCTGGACGATCTCCGCCGCACCGAGTTGAAGGACCGCGACTCGCGCATATTCCCCGGCGTGTACGCACCGATCATGGTGATGGAGCAGGGTCGCCGCGTGATCAAACCGATGCGTTATCAGTGCCGGCCCGCCGGCAAGCCGGCGAATTACGACACAAGGTTTCCCGGCACTTACAACGCTCGAAAAAGTTCGCTCGATGGCTTCTGGAAGGGACAGTTCGGTGTCACGCACGGGCTGATGATCGTAAGCGCGTTCTACGAGAACGTGAGCCGCGCGCGCATGGAGCACCGCGAGTTAGCGCCCGGCGAGCAAGACGAAAATGTGGTGCTGGAATTCCGGCCCGACGCCGGCGAACCGATGCTGGTCGCTTGCCTCTGGTCACACTGGACTGGCGCCGGCCAGCCGGACTTGCTGTCGTTCGCCGCCATCACTGACGAGCCTCCTCCGGAAGTTTCGGATGCTGGCCACGACCGGTGTATCGTGCCAATCAAGCCCGCCAACGTCGACGCATGGCTCAACCCATCGCCGGACAATCTGGCGCGGCAGTTCGAGATTCACGACGACCGTGAGCGGCCGTACTACGCTCATCGACTTGCGGCGTAGGCAAACGACGGTAACGAGAACTAAGTGTCGTACCCACCGCATGCCGGTTAGCTGCCGAATACCTTGTCCATGTCGGCAGCACGCCGGCGTTTCTCCGGATGCAGGTACTTCGACGTCGTGGCGATGCTGGCGTGCCCCATGAGCTTTTGCACCACTTCCAACGCGGCACCATGCTCGAGCGCGTGGGTGCCAAAGGTGTGTCGCAGCCAGTGCGGCGTGGCTCGCGCCAATGCATTCCCCGCTTCTCCCGACTCGCTCTCGAGCGCCTGTGCGGCCTCCCGGTAGCCATGCTCGATGACCTGGCGCAATGCGGCGGGCGTGAGCGGCGCATGCAGCGATGGCCCGGCCTTCGCCTGTACCATTCCCTGCGTCGCCCCGGGCGGCAAGTCGCCACCCACCCTGCGTTTCGGCTTGGCGGGCAAGCGCCCGATCAACGCCACCTTGGCCAGCGCCGGGTCACCCACCAGCTGCTGCAAACCGCCGCCGCCGGCACTGGTAATGCCCCGCCCGGCCAGATGCGCCTCAATGCGGCGCACCAGCGAGCCGGCCAGTTCCACCTCGCGCCGTTTGCTGCCCTTGCCAAGCACGGACAAACTCCACAGCGGCCCAGTGTCGCTCAGCACCGTGCAGCGCAGATCGCCCACCGTCGCGCGGGCCAGCTCCGCAAGCCGTAGTCCCGTGGTGCGCCCCAACTGCAAGACAAACAGCGTGCGCTCGGCCGACGCGTCGTGAATCGCCCGCGGGCGCCAGTAGGCTTCGAGGGCGTCCCACACGGCGTCGGTCAGCACATGCTCGACGTGCATCGCGCCGAAACCTTCGTCACCGCCGGCACGGGGCTTGGCGACCAGCTCGAACGGGTTGAAACGCAGGTACTGCGCCTTGACAAGCCACGCGCACATGCGCTGCAGCACCGTCATCGACAGGCGCACGCTTGCCTCATCGAGCGGTTTGGAGAAAGGTCGCCAGGCGGCGGTAAAGCGGGCGGTACCGCGCGGCGCGATCCAGTGCGCCGGCGGTGCGGCGAGGAACGCCCGGTAGGCCGTGACGTCCTCGACCGTGAGCGTGGCGAGCGGGCGGCGGCACACGAAGGCGAGCCAGTTCAGAAAGCGCTCGGCGTGCTGGCGGTAAGACTGTACGGTGCCGGGACTGCGCCCGGCCGCGACCGCCGCGAGCCACACCTTGACCGCGTCGACGTCGTTCGTCGCGCGCGTCTGGCAGGAGGTCGTGCCCTCACCGTGGTTGGGGAGGATCACGGCCGTCATGGTCATCACACCAGTCACCGCCCCGGTGGACGCGGTGCCGGCACTGCCCTGCCCGACCGGCACCTCCCCCGTCCCGCCGACGTCCACGGCGTGGGCGGTGCTGGGCCACACCAGCCACTCCAGCGGTGCGATGCCATCGATCTGCACACTGATCGCGCGCATGGCGCGCTTCGCCTCGCCAGTGAGTTGTCGACGTGGCGTGAGCGCGACGGCAGGCAACGCACGCCCGAGCGGCTCGGCGTGATCTGCAAGCCACTGTTGCAGTCGTTTGGCACCGGCCTCGCCCAGGCCACGCACCTGCATGTACCAGCGCGGGCCGCGTTGTGTGATCACGTCGAACAGATCCGCCAGTTGCACGATGCCGGCGTGCTCGAGGCGGCGCGCGAGCGCCGGGTGAAACCAGCCCGCGCAGTGATGGTGCTGCGCCGGTGCCACCGCCAGCAGGGCCTGCAGCGCACGCAGGGCAGCGACCTGGCGGCGGCGCAGCCGCTCGTTGCGCTCGGCCCGCCGGTCGGGCCTGGCCTCGGGATAATGCTCGGCGAACAGCTCGAGCAGCTCGCGCTGGCTGTAGAAGCCGTCCGGGTCGTGTTCTTCAGCGAACTCTTCGAGGCTCGGCCGGCGAGCGGTCGACGGTGTCGATGTGTTGGGCCCCCCGGTGCCTGCTGCCCCTTCGGTCGAGGCTTGCGCCTTGCCGTCACCGGCCGCGAGCCGCTTGGGCGGGATGGCCAGCAGCCGCGCGGCACTGTAGTCCTGCGCGCGGCGCGCGCCGGCGATCAGTCGCTGCTGAATCCACAGGAGGGTCGAGCGCGCCATGCGCAGATCGAGCCCGGTCTCGAGATACTGGTCGGCCAGCTTGTCGAGCGGCAGGCGCTCCAGGTAACCCCGGAAGAACGCGAAGTGGTCGATGCCGAGGTGTTCACGGCGCTCCCACTCGGCACGCGTGCGCGTCCTGCCCCGCACCGCCCGCGCCAAGCGGCCGCTGTCAGGCTGCGGGGACGGTGATGCCTGCGCGGCACGCGACTCCACATAGGTGACGTCGGTCACCTCCGGGGTGTCTTCGTGCTTCCCGCCTGCGGGGTGAGTCATGGTGGGTCAGCAAAGCCCCGGGGCTTCGTTAAGTGATTGATCTGCCGGTATTTTAGGTCAGAGGTAAATGAAAAAGCCAGAATAAAAGCAGAAAAACCACACTATAGAGTATTGCAGTACTGTACATATCGATTTGAGAACAATTGTTATTTATAGCGTCGCGGCGCGGCCGCACGGACGCGAGGCGCTCGCCTAGAATGCCCTCGGCCAGCGCCAGCGTGGCCACACTCGCCTCGGTTCAGGCGCCGATATCCCGCCCCCCTCCCCCCTGCGTCCTACCCCTTTTTCCGTCCGGCGCGGGGCGAGTGCGGCCAATAGTCCCAGCGTTTCCTCCTGCCATGCCAATTTCCGCCAATTGCGCAGGCGCTGGAGCAGGCGACCACGGACGCGGCCGGTAAGGCGTTTCTAGCCGCCCGGCTCAACTTCGAGTCCGTCACCGACAAAAACGCCGCGAAGCTGACCGAGGCTGGCCGCCACGCGGCGGCGCAGATTGGCAACCAGCTCAATCAGGGCGCCGCGCAGCTCGTCGCGGTGAACCTCGCGCTTGAGCGTAAGGCGCGGCGGTTCGCGCTGCTGCTCGTCGGCTTCGCGCTCGTTGCGGGCTCGGCTGGCGGGCCTTTGGGGCGCGGACGGCATCGTCTCTTGCAATTGCCGCCTGGTCTTATCGTCAACTAAACAAACTGACAACACCTCCGGCTTACAACCCCGAGAAAGTGATCAGAGATTTCGGCCGTATCTGGCAAAATAGATATCTGCCCGCCGAGACATCTGTTTAGCCAACCAATCGAACTGCGTTCGCTCCCCGTCGTGTGCGGCCTGCGCACTCGCCCGTCGGTAGACCTTTGCGGCCAGATCAAACCGATAAATTTCCTCGTAGGCGCGTACGGCCAGCTCAAACATCCCCCCTTTCTCGTAGAAGGGGTAGTGACCACATAGCTGCCAAAAGTGCCATTTGCGAATGCGGACGTCGCCAGATCGTGCAGACTTACGCAGCCCTGCCGCCCGCCGAGCGCGCACAAACGCTCGTCATCACCGGCACAAATCACAGCCGCGCTAGGCTTCAAAGGCACCGGCAAGAAACACCGACTGCTGGACCGGCTTGATACCATGCAGGCCGAGCGACGGCACAGCAAAAATTACGAGCCGGTATCGCGTGCTCGCTACGAGGCTGAGATTTTCACAGACGATACCGCGCGCCTGCCGGCTGTCGTCATGCGCGAGGCCGAGAAGACGGCCGCGCTTGAAATCAGCCAGCTTCGAAGCCATGCCGGGCACGCGCACACGAAGGACGGCTCCCCGAGCGGCAAGCCGCAGAAGCAGAAGGAGCCGGGCGGTCACGAGTTGTCCTACGACGCATAAAAAATTTATGGACATCCTCGTTTTTTTCAGGGCAGGTCAGGGGGAGACGTCGTTCCCATTTTGAGGAACTTGTTCACTTGGATCATCTTTTGCGGAGAGGTGTTTATATTCAAGGTCGATTCTGTCATCCAACAGTTTAAGATCCAAGGCATAGAGTTTAGCTATTGTTTTTTCAGGCGTTTCGGTTATCCCAAATATTCCATATCGATGAGTGCGCAGCAGCTTCTTGAGTTCGTTTTTTACTTCTACAGGAATATCGGGCTCCGGCTTAGCTAGCCCCTTGGGCAAAACGGAGAGTTCGCCCATCAAATAATGGGCCACTCGCTCATTAAAGCGAGCGTTATCGCCTGACAAAAACTCCTTAGCATCCTTCAAAAACTCTCGTAGACTCGTACACGACGCAAGCGAATGGCGGGCCTTGTCCCCCAAAGCATCGTACCGCTTCTTTAACCCGGCAGTGTGCGGGTCGTCAACGTCTGCATGCACGGCAATGACATCGTCGTCTAGAGCACCCAATAGATTTACTGTTTTCGCCGCCGCTGTGGCAAAGAGGCACCGCATCCGCCCGTCGGGGTTGATAACCCACTTCTGCCTGTACGTGGCCTCCGGATGTACGAGTGGCGCGTCCGGCCTCGCCCCTGTGTCCATGTAGAGCTGCTCGTCAGACAGTTTGCTCTCACTGGTGATGGACATCACCATATGGGCCCCGTTCTGCGAAATGGAGAAGTTATTTTTGCACATCCAACCATTAGCGCTGCGATCGAAGCGTGGATCCTTTGCTGCGGCCTCATTCATCAATTCTTGCACTGCGTTGGCGGACAGCATCAGAAAGCCCGCTGAGTTCACCTGAGCAGACGGGAGCGTCCGGTTCTCGTGAAGACGCTCTGCGATTTCAATATTAGCTGCCATGTCAGCGCCCTCGGCCCAAACGTTCTCGGACGTGTAAGGGCCCAGGCCGTCGTTCATCTCGAGCTCGTAGACGCATTGGCCGTGGACAGGGGGTTCCTCATTGAAGATGGCCAACCAATACATAAGACGCGGCGGTGGTTCTCCCCTCTTACGCTCCGGGTCATCCAAAATATCCTTATCTAGTAACGTGCACTCCCGGTTGGCCCAGTCCGTCAGGTGAGCTGTCATGTCAATTTGGAGCGTCGTCGTGGACACGGCAGCCACACCGCCCTCCACGGAGTTCGCTTGCACAGGCTGCCCACTATCCCTCTTCGCCTCCCTCTCCAGAGCCGCGGTCATGACGTCTTGCGGCAAGTCGAGGATCGCTATTGCTTCGGAAGGTAGGGCTGATGCTTCCACTGTCATCGCGACGCCCGTGCCCTTGCCAAGTCGAGCTTCAATGCCGAGGGTAACCAAGCCTGTAGTCGTGTCGTACACCGCGCTAAATCTTGTTCTTTGGGTTTCGGGGGTAGCCATCGCCTTCAACGCGAAGTAATTCTTCGCCTTGGTGACATCGTCCTTCGCGCTCACCGCGGCATGAAAAAGTGTGTTGGCCTCGTTGATTTGGGGGCCGGCGACTCGGGGGCCGGAGAAACAGTCACAAATTGAGTTCCAGATTTTCTTGAACCAATGGTTCCAGGCCGCGGGGTCGGCCTTTTGCATGTCTTCAACGGCAATAAAGAACTGTTTGTATGTGCCGTTTTCGAAGAATTCGAATACTAACGGTTCGTCCGCTGCCGTGCCGGCGTTAATGGCTGGGGGTGGGGCGTTGGTGGAGTCGATGCGCATAGTATGTTCGCCTGACTATCGTTATGATAAAGGACGGCTTGCTAACGAAGGCGGGGGCCGTCAGCCGCAGTTTTCCCGCGATAGCAGTGCCGGCGTTCTTGCCGGCGGCGAGGCCCGGCGCCCGGCAGCACGCGTTTTTCTGCTGCCTCGCAAGCTAAATTCGACAAAACGCAGCGGCTGTGGGGTTTTGACGGTCCGAGCGCGTTCGATGTTTTGCTGTCATTCTGGGCCTCGGCGCAGAGACTGGCATCAGGCGAACGCCTGAAGTCATTGCGATATTGTCGGGCTGTCCGGGGTACCGTCAAGGTCTGCGTTTCCGCCACTGTAGGCCATCGCCGTTGCCTTCACATGTTGGTCAGGTTGGGCGCGTCGTTCGCATCACTGCCCCGCCACTCTGGTAATAGTTCTTGCCCTTGATAAAGATGTCCGAGTCGGCGTTGGTCGCGTTGATGCAGTCGGGCGTAACAGCTTTCGCGGTATTGGGGAATATCGACCACATAGCTGCCAAAAGTGCCATTTGAGTCGCCATACCTCTGGCTGGAATGAGTCAATCTGTCTATCATATGCTTCTATGATTAAATAGAGAGGCAACCCGGTGAAGCGACAATGGGACGAGGGCGAGCTCGACGCGCACTGGACGCTGACCGCAGAGGAGCGGGCACTGCTGCCTGGGCGAACTGGTCATGGCCAGTTCGGGTTTGCCGTACTGCTCAAATATTTTCAGTATGAGGGCCGGTTTCCTGACTCGCGCCGTGAGGTGCCCGCCGAGGTGGTGCGTCACCTGGCCGAACAGTTAGCGATTCCCATCAAGGCGCTCGACGACTTCGATTGGCAAGGACGAACCGCAAAGCGTCAGCGTACTGAGATCCTGTCGTGGCTCGGTATCCGGCGGATGACGGCCGCCGACTGGGATGCCTTGGCGTTGTGGTTGCGTGCCGAGTTGCTGCCGGGCGATCATTCTCTTGAGCAACTGACAGAACGAACGGACGACTGGTTACAAAGTCAGGGTCTCGAATCGCCCGGCACGCATCGACTGGACAGATTGTTACGCGCCGAGGCACATGCGTACGAATCCAGACTGTTGACGGATATTGCCGATCACATTTCCGATACGTCGCGCACTGCACTGGACCGCCTGCTGGGTGCCGCAGATGATGGGGGCGACGAGAGTGGCGATACGTCGGCGCCGGAGCGGGAAATCAGCTTTTCGCATTTGCGCCGGGACGCGGGGCGCGTCAGTCTCGAAACCCTATTGCAGGAACTGGCGAAGCTGAAAGCGATCCGCGGACTTGTGCTGCCGACAGTCACACTGGCAACGGTGCCACCGAAATGGCTGCAGAAATTCCGTCAGCGGGCAGGCGTTGAATCGATCTGGGATTTGCGGCGACATCCTCCACACATTCGCTATGGCCTGGCGGCCTCGTTCTGCTTTCAGCGACAGCACGAAATCGTCGATGGCCTGATTGATCTGCTGATGCAGATCATCCACAAGATCGACAGCAAGGCCGAGAAGAAGGTGGAGGAGCAATTGCTGGAAGATTTCCGTCGCGTGCGCGGCAAGACCGGTGTGCTGTTTCGTCTGGCGGAGGCGGCCGTCGATCATCCGGATGACTCCGTCAAACAGGCACTCTACCCGGTCGTCGGATTGCAGACCCTAAAGGATCTCGTCAAGGAGCACAAGGCGACGGGGCCGGCTTTTCGGCGTGTCGTTCATACTGTTCTGCGGGCGTCGTATAGCAACCACTATCGCCGCATGTTGCCTCACCTGCTTGATGCACTCGAATTTCGCAGCAACAATGAAGCGCATCGCCCGGTAATCAACGCACTGAACCTTTTGCGCCAGTACCGCGATAGCCGTCAGCAGTATTTCGCCGTCGACGAAGTGCCGGTCAAGGGCGTCATCCGCGACAAATGGCGGGAGATCGTGATCGACGAAGACAAGGACGGCAAGGAGCGCATCAACCGGATCAACTACGAAATCTGCGTATTGCAGTCGCTGCGTGAGCGGCTGCAATGCAAGGAAATCTGGGTGATCGGTGCTGAACGCTACCGCAATCCTGACGACGATCTGCCGGCGGATTTCGGGGAGCGACGCGAGGCTTACTATGAAGCGCTTGGGCACCCTGCAGATGTCGAACTGTTCATGGCCGGTATCCGGCGGACGATGATCGAGGCATTGACCGCGTTGAATCAGGGGCTGCCAAAAAATTCACGCGTCACCCTGCGCCCGACAGGCAAGAACCGCATCTGTCTCACGCCGCTCGACGCACAACCCGATCCACCGAACCTGCAGCGTGTGAAAGCGGAGATATTCAAACGCTGGGCGTCGACTGGCCTGCTCGATGTGTTCAAGGAAGCGGATCTGCGCATCGGATTCAGCGATGCATTTCATAGCGCAAGTACGCGCGAAGTCGTGGATCGCGCGACGTTGCAACGCCGACTGCTGCTCTGCCTTTATGGTCTGGGCACCAACACCGGACTGAAGCGCGTGCTGACCGACGAACACGCAACCACCTACAAGGAAATCCGCTACGTTCGCGAACGTTTTGTCCGCAAGGACGCGCTGCGCGACGCCATTGCTCGTGTCGTGAATGCCACATTCGCCGTGCGGCAAACCGCCATCTGGGGAAACGGTAGCACCACCTGTGCATCCGACTCCAAGAAATTCGGCGCGTGGGACCAGAACCTCATGACCGAGTGGCATATCCGCTACGGCGGTCGCGGCGTCATGATCTACTGGCACGTCGAACACAAATCAGTCTGCATTTACTCGCAGCTCAAGCGCTGTTCGTCGTCCGAGGTCGCAGCCATGATCGAAGGCGTGCTGCGGCATGAGAGCAACATGGAGATACAGAATCACTATACCGATAGCCATGGCCAGAGCGAAGTTGGCTTCGCGTTTTGCCATCTGCTCGGCTTCGAGCTGCTTCCACGTCTGAAGGCGATCGCATCACAAAAACTGTATCTCCCGACGGCCGGCAGTGGCGCCGACTACGCGAATCTTGAACCGGTGCTGACGCGCCCGATCAACTGGACACTGATTCGGCAGCAATACGACGAGATGATCAAGTACGCGACGGCGCTGCATCTCGGCACCGCCGAAGCAGAAGCCATCCTGCGGCGCTTCCAGCGCAGCAACCGGCAGCATCCAACCTATCAGGCGCTTGCCGAACTCGGCAAGGCAATCAAGACGATTTTCCTGTGCCGCTATCTGGATTCGGAAGCGTTGCGCCGCGAAATTCATGAAGGGCTCAATGTCGTAGAAAACTGGAACAGTGCGAACAGCTTCATCTTCTTCGGCAAGGGCGGAGAGGTCGCGACGAACCAGCTGGAAGACCAGGAACTGTCAGTGCTGGCCCTTCACCTGCTGCAGATCTGTCTGGTGTATGTCAACACGCTGATGATCCAGCGTGTACTGTCGGAGCCACGTTGGTGGCGAATGATGCAGGCCGCCGACTTCCGCGCGCTGTCGCCGTTAATCTATGCCCACATCAATCCATACGGTCGGTTCGATCTGGACATGGGTAAGCGGCTGTCGCTCGAGGCGTTAGCGGCCTGAGCGAAATCGTCATCCTATCAATAGGGCTTGCCCAAGTGATCGATTTCAGCTACCCCACAAAGGCCAATCAATGAAATCAATTTTCAATTTTGATCGACTTACCGTCACAACCTGTCAGATCCTTGTGATCGGAACATGATCGTCGGCTACGCACGTACCTCTACCGTCGATCAGAACGCCGGATTTGAGGCTCAACTGAAAGAGCTTCGCGCCGTCGGTTGCGAGAAACTGTTTCAGGAGCAGGTTTCGTCGATCGGTGAACGCATCCAGCTTGCTGCTGCGCTTGAATATGTGCGGGAAGGTGACGTGCTGGTGGTCACGAAGCTCGACCGGCTGGCCAGATCCGTCGCAGACCTGATGACAACAGTGCTGACCCTCGATCGCAAGAACGTGGGCCTGCGCGTGCTGAACCTGGGCATGGACACGCATACCCCGACCGGCAAGCTGATGCTGACGGTCCTGGGTGGAGTCGCGCAGTTCGAACGGGAAATGATGCTCGAGCGCCAGCGCGAAGGCGTGGCCAAAGCCAAGGCAGCGGGCAGATACAAGGGGCGCAAGCCGATTGCCCCCGAACTTCGGGATGCGGTCCTGCAGTTGGCGTCGCTCGGAACGACGAAAGTCAGTATTGCCCGCCAACTTAACTTGGGCGAGGCCACCGTCTATCGGATCCTCGCCGCGGCCAAGGCGGCCGAGTCAGGCTGAGACTGTCGGGCCGCGACGTCCTCATTCGCAAATGGCACTTTTGGCAGCTATGTGGTCACTACCTGTAGAAATGTGCGGCCCGCCCGAAGTCATCAATCTCCACGCAGGCATCTGCGGCCGCCTCGTACTCCCCCGCCCGTGCATAGAGACCGGCGGCGGTCCGAAAGGCGTCCACCTCATCGTGGGGCTGGTCTGCCCTCCTGAGGAGGAAGCCGAGCTTCCGGTAGGCGTCTGCGGCCGAGAGAAAATCGTCCTTCTCCAGGTAGTCGCGGGCGGCCTTTGCGCAGGCTTTTATGGCGCGCGAGTATAATTCTGCCCGCTTGTAAGCGGCCGCCGCCGCCGCGGGCAAATCCTCGTCCATGAAGGCTTCTGCGGCCAATATGAAGTCGGCAGCTGCCCCAGCGCTCTCCCCGGCTGCATGGTGGGCGTATGCGGCCATCAGGTAGTAGGTCGCGGCCGACAGGGACTGACGAACGTCATTGCCGCCGAGGGCCGCCGACCGGTAGGCGGTGGCGGCCCGTGCATTGGCGCCTGAGGCCCACAAAGGCTCACCGAGTTCTGTGTGCAGGTCTGCCACGCTGCGCCAGGCGTCGCCGGCCAGGCCGGGCCTACCCGCCTGCTCGTTAGCCTCGGCGGCCTGCTGGTAAGCGGCTAACGCCTTCCCGGTCTCATGCGCCCGAGTGTAGGCGTGGGCGGCCCACAAGTAGGCGTCGGCGGCCAGCGCGGGCTTACCCAAGTCTGTGTAGAGCTTGGCAACGCGCAGGTAGGCGGCCGCCGCCAGCGCGTACCGCGACTCCGCCGGATGGGCGTCGGCGTCGGCGCGGGTGGTGTGGGCGGCCTTAAGGTAGCTGTCGGCTGCCAGCCCTTGCTGCCTCAGGTCTGTGTAGACCTTGGCAACGCGCTCGTAGGCGTTGCCAGCCTGTCCGGGCTGCCCCGCGCACCGGTAGGCGTCGACGGCCTTCTGGCACATCTCCACCGCCTTCATAGGCTGATGCGTCTGAATGTAGAGGTCGGCGGCCCGCAGGTAGGCGTCGCCGGCCAGACCGGGCGCACCCGCCAACAGGTCGCCATTTGCCGCGCTCAGGAAGGCCGCGGCCGCGTTCCGGCGGGCGTCCACCGCCTTCAGGGGCTGATCCGTCTGTGTGAAGAGGTCGGCGGCCTGCAGGCAGGCGTCGGCTACCTTCAGGGGCTGAAAAGCCCCCCGGTAGGCGTCGGCGGCCTGCAGGCAGGCTTCAGTCGCCTTCAGAGGCTGAAAAGACCCTCGGTAGGCGTCAGCGGCCCCCAGGTAGGCTTCCGCGGCCAGACCGGGCTGGCCCGCCTGCGAGAAGAGGTCGGCTGCCTTCAGGTAGTCTGCGGCGGCCTGCGCACTGGCGTCTTCGGGCGTCTTGTCGATGCTTCTTGCCAACAGGGGGGTGCCGGCCCGCTGGAAGTACAGGTGGCCAGCCAGACAATACGCGTCGGCCTGCGCGAAGTATTGGCTGTCAGCGTGGGCGAAGTATCTGGAAAACGCATTATCACCCTGAGGGTTCTCAAAGCTTTGCAGCAACGCCTCCTGCCCGGTGGGCGTGAGACGCACGGCCAGCGTCCTGAGGGCTTCGTCGCGGTCGGGCTCAATCCACTGCGTCGTCTGGTTCCGTTGTGTGGCGAAGTCACACAGTATCAGGGAGGCAAGCGCGCGCCCGACCCCCTCGGGATCCACGCCGTCAAAGGTCTCAGGGGGAAAGATCGTCAGCGCCGACGCCTGCAGACCCTCATGAGCGGCGTTGACCATTGCCTTGCGACCGAAGTCAACCGTAGCCAGTATGGTGCCAAGCGCCGCGGCGCACTCGCGCGGGACTTGACCGGCGTACCCAGTGGACGGGGTCGAGGCTGTCGGGGGGAGCTGCGAAAAGTGCATCGGAAAGCGCCTCGAACATACAGGAGCAAAACCCATAGATACCATCGTCAGCCGCGCTGGGCTTGCGGATTCTGACCAAAACATGTGGCAACGGAGAAGCGCGTGCGCGGGATCGGTGAAACCGGCATGGCGCGCATGACCCCATACGGGCAGAAAGCTCCGGATATGCGGCGTGCCGTAGCGCCCACCGTGTAGAGCCGCGTCGCACCGCGGCTTGGGTATGTAGATTATCTATTTGAGATTTATTCTCATCGCCAACTCCCATTCACCGGCCGCACGGGCGTGGCGGGGGTGCCCGCCCCTCAGCTGCCCTTCTCTCTCGCCCCGCGCCCGGCGACGAGGGTTGCGCACACACACATGACAACGGCGATGCCCCCGTGCGATGGGCAAGCGCCAGGGGCGTGGAGAGAGTCCGCAGGATCGCCAGTTTGGCCTATGTCGGACGCGCTAAAAACGTTAAGATTGCCATCAATTTGCCGGTTGCCGCGTCGTCGATGAGGAAGCGGCGAGTAATCGACCGCTTGCGCGGTGCCGTCTGTTTTTCCATGTGGCTGCCGCTCTACCCCCTGTCAGAGTTCGAACGGAACTTGATAAAAGAGCGCGCCCGGGCCTGTCTAGCGACCGCCCGAGCCCGCAGCCGGGGCCGGTGACCGCGAGCCCAAGCTGAACGAGCAGCAGGTGCGCGAGATCAGGGCGCGGTTGCGCGCGCCGGACCTTCAGGTGGCCGAGGTGGCCCGCCGATATGGCGTGGTGCCGCCCTTTACAAACACGTTGGCGTGGTCGCGCCGCGCCAATGAGGATGAGATGGCATGCTCCAACAACTAGATACCGCTGATCGCGTCCGCCGCGACGTGGCTCCACGCATTGCCCAGAGGCGCAAGTCTGCGCTGGGTCAGTTCATGACGCCTGCGAGTGTGGCCCGCTTCATGGCGAGCCTGTTTCCCCCCAGTACCCTGCAGACCTGTCGCTTGCTGGACGCAGGCGCGGGTGTCGGTGCCCTCTCCTGCGCCTTCCTCGATCGCTGGCTTGCCGGTGGCTTCGGATTCGAGGCCGTCGAAGCGACGGCTTATGAAGTGGACGCGACGCTGCGCGCACACCTTAGCCAGCACCTGAGGAGTTACAGTCAGGTCAAGGCCGAAGTCCTCGCCGAGGATTACATCGAACGGGCAGCCGCCGAGGCTTTGCTCGATAAGGGCTACACTCACGCGATCCTCAATCCGCCCTACAAGAAGATCAACAGCCGATCAGCCCACCGGCTGGCGCTGCGCTCGATCGGTATTGAGACGGTGAACCTGTATTCGGCCTTCGTCGCGCTGGCCGTAGCCCAGGCCGCCCCGGGCGGCCAGATTGTGGCGATCCTTCCGCGCAGCTTTTGCAACGGGCCGTACTACCGCCCGTTCCGTCACTTCATTTTTGCGCGGGCAGCCATTTGCCACATGCACCTGTTCGGAGCGCGCAACAAGGCATTCAAGGACGATGAAGTGCTGCAAGAGAACGTCATCATCCGCCTTGAACGAGGCGGCCACCAAGGGCCCGTGACGATCACCACGTCGAGCGACGACAGTTTCACCGACCTCGTCACGCACGAGCACCCATTCGAGCGAATCGTGTTCCCGGATGACCCCGAGCGGTTTATCCATGTCCCCACCACAGCCGCGAAAAGCGCCATCGAGCTATCGTCAGCGGTGCGCTATTCGCTGGCGGATCTGGGCCTCAAGGTGTCGACCGGGCCCGTGGTGGATTTTCGCGTCAAAGCCCACTTGCGCGACATGCCCGAAGCAGGCACAGCGCCGCTGATCTATCCCGGGCATCTGCGCAGCGCCGGCACGGTGTGGCCGGTGCCAGGTTTGAAAAAGCCGAACGCGATCGTGCGCTGCGCCGAGACGGAAAAGTGGCTGTATCCCAACGGCTTCTACTGCCTGGTGCGCCGGTTCTCATCGAAAGAAGAGAAGCGTCGCGTAGTGGCGAGCGTGGTGGATCCGGCTACCTTTGGGGAACATACCAGGCTGGGCTTCGAGAACCACGTGAATCTCATTCACGAGAACAAGCGCGGCTTGCCGGAGTTGCTGGCCCGAGGGCTCGCCGTGTTCCTGAACAGCACTGCCGTTGACGAGAGCTTTCGCCGCTTCAACGGCCACACACAGGTCAACGCCACTGATCTCAAGTTGATGAAGTACCCAAACCGTGAGGCGCTGATCGGGCTGGGTACGTGGGCCAAGCAGCACAGCGAAATCACGCAGGAAATGATCGATGAACAACTCGCGAAATTGTCCGCATGACCGACAAGAAGAATGACTATATCGAGGCCGCCCACCAGATCATCATTTCCCTGGGCTTACCCCGGGCACAGCAAAACGAGCGTTCGGCCCTCGCGCTGCTGGCCCTGCTGAACCTCACCCCAGACAAGACGTGGGCAGATGCGGGAAACCCACTTGTCGGCATCACACCCATCATGGATTGGGCACGCGAACACTACGGCAAGATCTACGCGCCGAACACCCGCGAGACTTTCCGCCGCCAGACCATGCACCAGTTCTGCGACGTTGGCGTGGCGCTCTACAACCCGGATAAACCCGACCGTGCGGTCAACAGCCCGAAGGCCGTCTATCAAATCGAACCCGCCGCGCTCAAGCTGCTGCGCAGCTTTGGCAGCGAGCAGTGGCACGACAACCTCACCGCCTATCTGGCCGAGCGCGAAACGCTGGTGGCCAAGTACGCGAAGGCGCGCACGCAGACCCGCATCCCTGTTGAGGTTGCGCCGGGCAAGGCAATCACGCTCAGTCCTGGCGAACATAGCGAACTGATCCGGGCCATCATTGAAGACTTCGCGCCCCGCTTTGCGCCGGGTAGCGTGCTGGTCTATGCCGGGGACACCGGTGATAAATGGGGCTACTTCGACGCTGCGCTGATGGCCGAGCTGGGCGTGAATGTGGCCGCGCACGGCAAGATGCCCGATGTGGTGTTGCACTTCACCGAGAAAAATTGGCTGCTACTGGTGGAGGCCGTCACCAGTCACGGCCCGGTCGATGGCAAGCGCCACGCCGAACTCGCCAGACTCTTCGCGGATTCCAAAGCCGGGCTGGTGTTTGTGACGGCCTTCCCGAATCGCTCCGTCATGGGCCGATATCTCGGCGACATCGCATGGGAGACGGAGGTATGGGTGGCCGATGCGCCATCGCACCTGATTCACTTCAACGGTGTGCGCTTCCTCGGCCCCTACGCAAGCGAATAGCGTCCGGGGTCATGCGGTTTCAATACTTCCGTCTTTGTGCTCGCAGGTGCTCGACGTAGACGGACCCTCACTGCCACCGCACCATCCCCTCAAGCTGCCATGTGGCCGACGTTGCGTGTACGTGCCATCGAGCCGGCCGCAACCGTCCACCCGGCGATAACCGGCGCCCCTTCCCCAGGCACCTCAGGCGCTGATGAAGAAAATCCCCCGATTCTGAGAGGGCGTCATTCGAGATGCAGGGGAAAGCGCTCTTAGTTAGCGTTCGCTAACATTGTGACGTCAGGCAGTTACACCGGACATCTTGCTGGCAGCTTGCGCATCGCGCGCAATGCGGCGAGCGCGTCGGCGGCCGCGCTCGTCAACGAACGTGCTGCGTCGTTCTTTTGAAGCAATGGATGAACCTGTTGGGCCCTTGTTACCGGGGGCGGCGACGGATCAGAAGCCGACTGGAACAGCTCGCGGCTCGCGAACCGGTTCGGGGCGTGCGGCACGACCGATTCCGTTTGGCACTTCGCGGCACGCTCACGTTGAGCGATCGCAGCGCCCCGGAGTTGGGCAAGTTCGTGCGCGCCGACCACGCGGAGCGTGCCCTGCTTCACCGACTGCATGAACGCAACCTGCCAGTTCGCCACGCTGCGGCGCACGACCCCTTCGGCAAGGTCCGTGATGGCCAGCGTGCGCCCGCCGTCGTCGACCACGCACTGGCGCAGCCCCGCGGCGTCGACGAAGACTTTGCCCATCGCGGCGCGCACAAACGCCTCGGCGCTGCGCTCTTCCGCGGCAACGACCTCCGCCCGGACTTTCTCGGCGGCTTTGGTGCGCAGAGCGTAGCCGAAGTCCACCGGCGAGGCGAGCAGCTTGCGCAGGTAGTTGATCGGGCGGGCCGCCTTGGCGAGGTTAGGCCAAGTGGCCTCGACGACCTCGGACAGGCGCTTGCCCTGCTCACGCGCCTCTCGCATCAGCCTGAAAATCAAATAGTCATGAAAACCCAAGGGGCGCAGACGCTCGAGGTCATGCGGGAGCTGGCCTGGTTGTCTCTTTTGCAAAGAGGTAGAGGAAAGATCCTTAGTTATAGCACCGTCTGCCACATTGGCATCCCGTACTTGAAAACGTTGAGCCGCCTCGGTTTGAACGTCAGGGGGCGCGGGGGTTGGCGCAGCGTTCTCGGAGGCGACGCGTGCAGCGGTTTCGACGATGGCTTCTACGAGCCCCAACAGGATCGCGGCACGGGCGGTCAGGTGCAGATAGGCGCGGCCAAACAGGCCATGCGAGACGTAGCGGCGTTGGGCCGGACGCTCAATCAGGCCGACCGCTTCGAGATCAGCGAGACTGCGATAGAAGGTCCGTTCGGACTGCATGGCGCGCGCGCTCAACAGTTCTCGCCGCGCGAAGATCGCGCCGTACGGCTGCTTGGCGTCCACCGTACGGGCGAGGGCGGCGAGGACGGCGCGCGCCCTCGCGGGGATGCCGTCGAGGCGACTGGCACGGTGCACTGCACGCAGGATAAGCCACGGCAGATTAGTGGTATCGGACTCGAGGGGGATGTCTTTTTCGGAGGCATACCAGACCCCCTCGCCAGCAACGGAATGTTGCGCGATACACATAGCCAGTCACTCCACTCATGAAAATGGCTTCAAAAAACTTGACTGACTCCTATGATTCGCTACACTCCGAGTTGAGCACTCTCTGCCGGTTCCAGCCGGTGGGTGTAGCGGACAAGGTTCCAGCCAAGTCCGATTTTCAAAAGCCTTCGGTTTGCCGCCGGGGGCTTTTGTCTTTCTGGTTGTTATATCCGCATCACGAATCTCATTCGTAAATGGTTGATTTCAAAGGCATCCCGAGTTGGGAAAAATCTGCAGGCTTGCTATCAAACTTCTAAGCCTTTGATTGGTAAGGAATCCCGACTTGGGAAAATTTATTCCGCCGAATTACCCCTTTGAACTTGTGAAACCATAAATGCCTCAAATTTCTCTGCCCATTGCCGCGCAGCTTCCTCGCTTCCCTTGCCTGTAAAACGGAATCCAATCACGCTGCTTCGAACTGTCACGTCACAAATCTTACGACGCCCGACCAACACCGGGCGGCTAGCGGGCATCACTGCTGTCGGCGCCTTCGGGCGTGCCATTTCGAGTGCGCGCTTTTGCGTCATCGCCTCGTCAGCCACCAATGCCTGAATGGCTTTCGTGACCGACTCCGCGTGTCCGGCGGCGGCAATCGCCGCGAACTCTTCGGCAGCGGTGCCGCCAACGCGATCCGGACGTTCGGCGATTGCGGCGAGCGCTTCGCTCGGGAGCTTCTCGAACGCGAGAATGCGCGCGACGTGCGAGCTACTCAGTCCCGACGCATCAAGAATGTCAGATCGGGTATACCCGGATTCGCTCTGCAAGCGCACGAACTGACGATATTTCTCGTAGTCGGGTAGAGAAGGCGCCAGCAAATTCGAGAATGCTGCGCCAAGCTCCGCGCTTTTCGCTGAACCGGTGTACGGGATGCCGAGGATTTTCGTCCGACCGAGGTCATCGCGGTAGATCGCCACGCGGTTGTTGCCTGAGACGATCTCGTTGCGGCCGTCACCCAGCGGGCGGTAGACGATCGGGTGAATGAGTTCGTTCTTGCAAAGGTTGGCACGCAGTTCCGCGTACTCAGCGGGCGAGAGCTTGCGGCGTCGGCCCGGGACCTCGACCAGCGACTGGATCTCGACTTCCATGGCGCCGGCGCCGCCCGCATGTTGCAGCAGCTCTTCGAGTTGCTTGCGGGCCGCTTCAAGCTCGACTTTGACTTGAGCCGTCTCGGCTTCTGCGGCAATCGCCTTGTCTTCGGCTTGGTTAATTCGGTTTGTCAACTCGAACATACGACCGGGCGCGCTGCGTGCGACGGCGCCCGGTCGGTTCGCGCGATCGGGGGTCTGCTCAGGGTTCAACGACCCCATCCGGTCAAGTAATTTACTCATGCTGTGGCCTCCATCTCCGTGGACCAGACGCGGCAGAACTGATCGTCAATGAATTCTGAAAGCGCGTCCAAAGGGGCTTTTAGACGCTCGTATTGCTCACCCGTCATCCGTGTTTCGCCGTCGGAGTCGACGTCAAGACGCTTCTGGTCGTATACGGTCGAAAGGGCGCCCAGAGCCGCATGCTGGACTTTCGAATCTGGAACGTGTAGCGGGAAAACTCGGTCGCCGTAAGCCTTTCGAATCCACCCCTGCACACCTTTGGATGCTTCGAACGGACGGACCTTCGTCATGAAGATGTTGACGAAATCGTAGCGCTTGTCCTCAGCATGCGGCAGTCGACCCGCGACTTCGGCGAACATCTGCCAGAATTGGGTAGAGCTCGCAAAGTCCAACGCCTCTGGCGGCAGCGGCATGATGATCGCGTCGGCGGCCATCAGAACGTTGGTCGTGAGGTAAGAGAGCGCGGGCGGGGTGTCGATAATCACCACGTCGTATTCGTCGAGCAGGGGCGCCAGGCCGTACTTGATGATGTTCCAGAACTCGAACCGGGTATCGGCCAGGATGTGCGACGGAATTGCGTACTCTGCATCCTGTAGTGCGTTACAGGCCGGAATGAGGTCGAGATTCTTCCAATACGTCTGTCGCACGGCGTAGCGCAGGTCCGACTCGTCGCCGTAGATGAGCGGCAGCAGCGTGTCGACGTCGGCGATCTCTGCATCCGGCGCGTAACCGCAAAGCTGGGTGGCGGAGCCCTGCGGATCGCCGTCGATGAGCAGGACTTTACGCCCGAAAAGGGTCAGCTTCTGTGCTACGCTCACTGACGTAGAGGTCTTGGCGACCCCCCCCTTGAAATTGGCAAAAGCGGTGACACGCCCGCGGATGCCTGTGCGGCGCTGGACTCGGTTCGTCGTGGCCTTGATCCACGTGAGAGTTTCTTCGAGCGAGAACAGCTTCGCGCGACCGGCACCGGTTTGTGTTCCCGTCGGCAGGCCGTGCTTCGTGGTGAGATACTTCATGCGCTGCTTATCGAAGCCGCACATCGCGGCGATATTCGCGGCAGTGAAAGTCGGGGGATGCTTGCGTGGATACGGCTCAAGCATCGTCGCTCGTACCAGCTCAAGCATATGCAAGGCGCGCGCCGCGATATCATCTCGGATGTCTGCAATGGATACCGATTGGTCAATCTCGGGCACTTTGGAGATCAGCAGGTCGTTCGCGGTCACGGGGCTATCCAAGTTGTTTGAGGATTTCCGGGTTTTCCAGAAATGTCTGGCTAACCCGGAGAATAATGGCCGATCCCGTAAACAGCAAGTTAACTTTTCGCCACTACGACCCGTTGCAATCCGGTCCCAGCGGAGTTGGCGCACACAAAAGACGTCCGCCTAGCCCCCGCCGGGACAGCAAATAGCAATTCAGCGCCATTCGACCGTGCCAAGCCAATGATTGCTTCGATGCGCAATACGCACGTTTGCCTGTGAGACCTTCCCAACTCGCCGTCGGGAAGGTGTAGCGCAGGAAAGAGAAGCCAGCCCGGTATTGTCAGGTTGTTGGTTTGTCGACGGGCCAAGGCGCAAAGGCAGGAGACGACACCCGTTATGCCGCCATGCGGGCAGAGCAAGCCCATTCCCAGGCCGCAAAGGCCTGGGTGCGCGCCGTGCGCTTGCGGTCGGCATTGCGGTGATAGCGGCAGTCCGTGAACCGGTTCGAAACCTGACCATGCACTGAAACGAAGCGCTGCAATTGGCGTGCCGACTAAAGCGGCGCATCACCTTCTCCCGCACCCGCGTAGGCTGATGCGAATTCTCCGCCCGGTTGTTCAAACCTTGATGCTGGCGGTGCTCAACGCTTAGCCCGAGCTCGCGGTGGGCCGCCACGTAGCTGCGCAGTTTGTCCGTGACGATCACGCGCGGGCGACCGAAACGCTTGAGCAGGCGGCGCATGAGCCGGTAGGCGGCGGCCGTGTCGCGACGGCTTTGCACCTGCCCCTCAAGCAGGGCGCCGTGCTCGTCGACCGCCCGCCACAGCCAGTGCTTTTTGCCGTGGATCATCACGACCACCTCGTCAAGGTGCCACTTTTCGCCCCGTCCCGGGGATGAGGATCGCATCGCTCGGATGCGCCCGGCGATGGCTAGGCCGAACTTCATCGCCCAGCATCGTACCGTCTCGTAGGTCAGCTCAATCCCGCCGGCGGCCAACGTTTCCTCGACCATGCGCAGGCTCAGCGGAAGCCGGTAATACAGCCACACCGCACTAATAATGTCGGGCGGAAATCGGTAGCCTTTGAACGAGATCGGCCCGCCGATCGAGCGCTGGGGGCGGACTGAGGATTTTTTCATGTCGTATTCTATCCTCCCCTAACCACATAAGCTGACAATACCCATGAACTACCTCCAGGTAGTCCGGGTTTTCGTTCGCCCCCGCCCGACCCACTAAACGCACGCGAAATCACCCGGTGACATGGTCCGGGAACGTCGCCATGCGAAGATGACGTTCGTCACGCCCGCAGCGCGCCCCGGTAAAACAGGTCGGCGATATTGCCGTACTTGGCTGCGCTCGTCAGATCCCCTTCAAACAGGTTCCAATATTCCGGCAGCGCAATGACGGGACTGTGTTTTTTATTTGTCAGCAGCAGAAAATAGACGCCTCGCCTGAAATCGACAATGACGCACTTTCCCGTCCACCCGGTGTGTCCGACGGCTTCGCCGGGGAGGCAAACGTGAGGCGCAATATCGCCATAGAGCTTTGCGGTCGCCGGCGTCAGGAGCTGCCAGCCCAATGCATAACTCTGGTCACGGTTGAACGTGTAGCGGAACAGATCGACCGTTGCCCGCGAGCACAAGGTATAACCGCCCAGCGTTCCGCCATTCAACAGTAGACGACACATTACCCCGAGCTCGTCGGCCGTGGAAAAGAGGCCGGCGTGTCCCGCGATTTGTTCCATCGCGTAAAAGGCCGTTTCGTCCTGCACTTCCCCTTGTATCGTGCGTGCGCGGATGTTCGGAAAATCGACGTGCCCGTCGCGCGTATTGCCACATCGCTCCGAGGCTTCACAGGCGTCGCTCCCCTCGCCCTGACGCAGGGGAGCGTAGCCGGTGTGTCGCAGGCCAAGTTTCGAATAGATTTCGGATTGGACAAAGACGTCCTGGCGCAGGCCTGTCACTTGCTCGATCACGGCCCCGAGCGTGATGAACCCGATGTCGCTGTACAGGGTCCGCGTGCCCGGCGGCGCCGCAAGCGGCACCCGCGGCAGCCGGCGCAAAGTACCGTTTCGTTCCTGCGAATACATGCCTGGCGCGACCTTGTCGGGATCGTAGAACGGATAGTCCGCGGGAAGCCCGGAATTATGGCCGAGCAACAGGCGCAGCGAGATAGCCGGCGGGAAGCCGGGCACGTACTTCGACACTTTGTCATCGAGATGCAGGGCATTGCGATCCACCAGCCAATGAAAGGCAAACGCTGTCGAGAAGATCTTCGTCAATGATGCGAGATCGAATATCGTGTCCTCTCGCATCGGCTGTGGCGTCGGCATCAGGCGGCGTTCGTTGTATCGCCGCTGATGCCCGAACGCGCGCTGATAGATCGGTGCGTCGCGATTGCCGAAGTGGAGCACCGCACCTGACATACCGTTCTCGACGCTCGTCGTCAGCTCAAGTTCGATTTTTCGTAACCAAGCGGCTGAGAACGCCGGTGGGGGCCGTTGTGAGGAGCCGGGCATCCTGGCATCGCTACCGTAGCCCTTTAAGCAGACGAGTGGCAATGTGGCGCCTGAATAGCGCAAGAATTGGCGTCGATTCAACAGCGAGTCCGTTACCATCATGACCGATCCTCTAACGTGTGCCCTGCCAATGCCTCACATTCAGGCGCGCCTGCAATTGCGCCCCGCCACTGCGACGGGCGATCGCCAGCCCGGCGCTGCCCCGCACATCGGCTTTTATCATGAAAATAAAGCGTTCCATTGCCGTGCGGATTGCCGTCTTCCCGTTCGCCCGTGTCCACGCCCTGACCGGCGACTTTGGCGTGCACGCGAATCGAACCTTCATCGTGGGTCTGAGCCCGTAATTTTTTTCTCCAGCGGGCCTCACGTAACCGACGCCACTCACGGCCGGCTACGGCGACTCATAAGCCCATACCTCATTGTCGACGCCGCCGCCCGGCACATCGTTCGGGGAGTACGACGCCTCACCGGTATTCAGGCAATCCGTGGCGTGCGACGGGCGCGTCAGGGAACTCCCCTGGTTCAACAGCTTCGCGGGTGTCTGCGATCACACGTCCGCCCGCATGCACGACTGCGCGGGACGCAGAGTGCATAATCGTCATCGGATGGTCGGAACAAGGTTCGCCCGGTGCGTTACGACACTGAGCCAGGGGCGCCTCCTTGGCGGATTTTGGTTTCGGCCGGAGCGACGCCGGCCGTCGCCGCATGATGGTCCATGCTACGCCAATACCGCCCCACCCGAAAGCCGCATCAATGGTGTCACCTCGTCAGCGGATGCGCGCTCAGATACTATGAAAAATCGGCGCGACGGCGCCAGATATTTGACGGCGGTTCGGCCGCGACGCCCGCGCAACATTGAGCGCTACAAGTCGCGACAGCAAAGCTGGCCTGACGGGTAAGTGAGAGAAATCCTGCGCGCAACATGGCCGGTGCAGAACCCGTTGGGCCCTATTCGGCGGCGGTTAAAGAGGCACGTCACCGCTGGCCTTTCGCGAAATTCCGATTCGATAGAAAACACTTCGATTACTTTGCCACAACGTTCACGCTTTGGAAGTCATGGACGCTCCCTCCACCGCGAATACGCCACCGGGCATGAGGGCGCGTAGCGCGCGCCGGGCGCTAGTCGCTGGCTCGGTCGGAAACTTCATCGAGTGGTACGACTTCGGCAACTACGGCTTCTTCGCCACCCTGATTGCCGCCAATTTCTTCAGTCCGACGCAATCATCAGACATCGAAAGCCTGATCGAGGCTTACGGATCATTTGCCATCACCTTCTTTTGTCGGCCGCTTGGCGCGGTGCTGTTCGGCCGCATCGGCGATCGAGTCGGGCGTCGTCCGACGCTGATCACGGCGCTGTTGCTGATGTCGTTTTCGACTACCGCGATCGGCATTCTGCCGACTTACGCGCAAGCCGGCGGGCTCGCACCACTGCTGATCTTGCTGGTACGGGTCATACAGGGGCTCTCTGCGGGCGGCGAGTTTGGCGGTGCCGTTTCCGTGGTGACCGAATTCGCCCCCCGGGGGCGGCGCGGGCTATATGGCGCGTGGCAATCGTTTACCGTCGCGCTCGGCCTGCTCGCCGGCGCGGCAAGTGCGGCCGCCATAGTTAGGCTCGTGAGTGCCGACGCCCTGCGGGTATGGGGATGGCGCATGCCATTTCTGGCCGCCTTCCCACTCGGCCTGATCGCGTTGTGCCTGCGCCTGAGACTTGAAGAAACGCCGTCCTTCAGGCACGCGCAAGCCGACCCGTCGCGGGGTATCGTCGTGCGGCCCCGACCCGGCGCGGGCGAAGTCCTGGCGACGACTGCGATCGGTATCGGACGGGTGATGGGCTGGTCGGCCGCTGGCTATACGTTGCTCGTCGTGCTGCCGTCGTATTTGCACGCGACGCTTAATACGAGCTTGCGCGAGGCGCTGATGATGACCGTGCTCGCGAACCTTGGATTTGCGCTGTCCATTTTGCCCGCGGGCGCGGCCAGCGACCGGTACGGGCGCCGAGCCGTCATGCTCGCGGGGATGGCCGTTGTCGTCGTGCTGGCGTTGCCCCTGTACACGCTCCTACAGAGCGGGCACGCACCGCTCGGTATTCAGGCGCTGGGCCTGCTGGTCACGGGCGCGGCCGTCGGCCTGGTCGCCGGGCCGGGCCCGGCGATGCTCTCAGAAATGTTCCCCACGTCGGTGCGCTATACCGGCCTCGGCCTCGCCTATTCGTTATCCAACGCGGTGTTCGCAGGGTCGGCGGGGCTGATTATCACGGTCGCGATCAAGATCACCGGCAATAGCAACATTCCCGCCTACTACTTGATTTCCACCGGTTCGATCAGTTTGATCGCGCTCGCGACGTTACGAGGCGATGCGCACCGCCACGCATTGCGCGATTAACGACCACGGGAATCGTCATTGGTATCCTGGGCGTTGTCAACTTAGGGAGGTCGTCGAAGCCGATGCATGAATCCACGGGAGGTCGCCTTGGTTGGCTCCATCAAATCAAGCAGCACGCATGCAACATTTCGGTTAGCTTGGAAGCTCAGTGCTGCACTGCATCGTTGGCATCACTCCCGAGGCGGCGGCCATTGGCGGGCGGTATGTACCAAGCCAGTAGCCACACCGTTTCCCCTCCGATTTCGAGGGACGTTGAAGCCAACGCAAACGAGAGTAACCGCTTATGCGCCCGGTTCAGCTAGATATATTTTTAAAATGTTTCGCGCTTGCGTAATGAAAGTTTTTTGATTTATTGGTTTGCTTACCCATTCGGCGACACCATAAGTTGTGTCTTCCTCCGTGTAAGGAGACATGGGATAGCTCGACATATAATCCAGATAGTTCTCATACGGCATGGACACCTGAGTCCACGGATCGATTGCAATCTTATAAGTGAACCCATTGACATTGAGCTTCATGACGCAAAAAGCGTGATTTCCATTGGATTTCGACTCATATATGTCAGCGTTTATTTCTGCATGCGCGAGACCTCGTTCTGACAAGAACTGCTTTGCGTTCGACTGGACAAGCGCGGCTGCCATCATTGCCATCTCAAGACAATTTCCCGTCGAATATTTTAATGAATCTCCGAGGTGATTCACACACGTTTCCGGCGACAGAGGTTTCCGCGGAGGAGGTTCTGAAGGCTCGACAGACTCCAAATGTTCTGCGGATTTTAACGGCGGCGCACTTTCTTTTCTAGATTTTTCTTTAATAATATCTAAGACTGCCCTATATTCATCGGCTTGTTTTTCCAAAAATTCTTTTCGTTTTTCGTCTTTTTCATTTTCAGCTTCAAGAGCCACTTTTGAGTTGGATTTAAAAATCAAGCGGCTAGCTATCGACTGGCAATGCTCGCCGAAGGCGAGGGCCGCGTTGCGTTCTCTTATACCCGAATGAGAAGCCTGGACTTGGTACGTGGCAGCGTTCAAAAGGTGCGCAGGCGGTCGCAGTGCGACAACTTGTACATGTTGGAAGCGATGGTCCAGTTGCGGGCGGGTACGATCCCAAAGCAAGTTATCGAGCGGACCGGGCGGTTCAATATAAATCCCGGCCCAGCCCAATATCCTCGCGACCCCGTAGAGCAGGATATCGACAAGCGTTGTGCCGCGAAGCGTGAGCATCGTTTTGAGAGCAGCGTCAGGCGTCTCCAGACGACAACGCTGCACCTTGCCGTGCAATGCGAACTGCTTCACCCCATCGGCATTGGGAAACACCATGGGCGCGCCCGTTGCGCCACCTCCCGCCTGTTGGGCGCGCTCAAGCCAAAAACCGGTTACAAAATCTATCTTGAGGACCGGCCGGCCCTCGCTTCCGAATTCGATGGTCTGACCGGTGTCATTGACATAGCTTGCCCATTGCGTTGTCTTGTGCACCAGCACCTCACCGTGTGGTTCCAGCGCAATGTGCGTTGCGCTGACCGGCTCCCCCCTCATCCGATTGCCGGTGGCGCCTTGGACGGCGGTCTGTTCGAGCGTCGCGAACTCCCGGTGGCCCAACTGCGCAACAATTTGCATTGCCGCATATTGCGCAGCCTGCGCATCGGCACCATTCCTTTGCAGCGCCGGCACGAGATGCTGAGCGATGTGCACGAGCACCGCCGGACCGAGCGCCTCGGGCGTGAGCTGCGCGTCGCGAATGATCTTGAAATCGATGATCGTGGGTGGGTCTTCCCCGGCTCCCGAGATCGTCAAAGGTTCTGGCGGGCGATCTGTGCCGCCGAGAAAGCGATCGGCAAGATAGGCACAGACCTCGGGCAGATTTTTGAATTCTTCAAACTTCGGCTGAGCATTCAGTATTGTGTTGAACAGCGGAACTTGTGGCGCAGAAGAGGGGATGAACCGCATATTCGTCCTAGGGTGTGTAAGTCGACAACGATAATGACCTCTACCCTACAAAGCGGTGTCTTTCTTTCGAAATTTGGCGGCAGATTGCAAAATCTGTTATCACCAGGGTCGCTGAGAAGAGGGTAAAGGCTCGAGGAGTACCGTCTTGATGGGAGGCGAGTCTGTGGGTACTTTTGCGTCCACCAAATGAAATGGTGGGCGCAAAAGTGGACAAGGTTTTGAGTGTGGCTGTGGAAGCGGTACCTTACCGACGAGCGAATTTCTCAATGGAGTTCAAGCGCGCAACGGTTGAGGCAACGTTAAGGCCAGGTGCGTCGGTTGCTTTGACGGCGCGCAAGGCAGGCATCAACGCCAACTTGTTATTCAAATGGCGCCGGCATTATCTGGCTGGCGCTTACGGTGATGTCACGCCTGAGCTTGTTACTCGCCAGAGTTCTGCGGCTTCGGTGACCGAGTTTGTTCCCGTGACTATCACGAAGGCTCTCGTTGGTATCGCCACGCCGTCGGCAGACCAAGCAGTCCCGACCTCACGATGTTCATTGCGGCACGAGGGGAAGATCGAGTTGGTGATGCGTGGCGGCACAATGCGCTTCGATGGTCCGCTGAGTTTGGAGTTACTGCGCGAGTTGATCTCGGAGCTACGCACATGATCGGGTTGCCCTCGAACACACGTGTGTGGATCGCCGCTGGCGTGACAGATATGCGCTGCGGCTTCAATGGTTTGGCTGCCAAGGTCGAGTCGGTGCTGCATAAGGATCCGTTCTCGGGGCACTTCTTTCTGTTTCGTGGCCGGCGCGGTGATTTGCTCAAAGCGTTGTACTGGAGCGACGGCGGACTGTGCCTGCTAGCCAAGCGGCTGGAGAAGGGGCGATTCGCGTGGCCACGGGCCGAGGGGGGTGTGGTGGCACTCACCGCCGCGCAGCTCTCACTTTTGCTTGAAGGATTCGATTGGCGCGAGCCCATCGACGCGGCTCGCCCACGCAGTGCGAGATAACGTATTTTTTGGGAGATATCCGATAGGCAGCGGGTGCTCTGGGCGATAGGCTCACGTCATGAGCTTCTCCCGCGCCAATCTGCCTGACGACATCGATGCCCTCAAGGCGTTGGTGCTGGCTAGCCAGCAGGTTTTGCACGAGCGCGAAATACAGCTCGCCGCGCTGCAAACGCGCCTCACATCGCGCGAGCAAGAGATTGCGCATTTGAAGCTGCTCATCGACAAGCTCAAGCGCATGCAGTTTGGGCGCAAGTCGGATAAGCTTGCGCGCCAGATCGAACAGCTCGAGCTGCGCCTGGAGGATCTGCAGGCCGACGAAGGTGCCACCGAGGCTGCCACGCCGATCAAGTCCCAGGCAAAAGTCCGAGTCGAGCGCCAAGCGCCAAGCGCTGCCGGAGCACCTCGAGCGCGAAGTGCGCGTCTACATGCCCGAGGCAGACGATTGCCCTCAATGCGGTGGCGACCTCAAGCCGCTGGGAGAAGACGTCTCGGAGCAGCTCGAATACGTGCGAGCGCACTTCCGTGTGATTCGCCACCGCCGCCCCAAGCTCGCCTGTGCGTGCTGCGACACGATTGTGCAGCAGCCGGCACCGAGTCGCCCGATTGAGCGTGGCATGGCTGGCCCGAATCTGCTCGCGCACATCATTACCAGCAAATTCCTCGATCACCAACCGCTGTACCGCCAGCAGGCGATCTATGCCCGTGACGGCGTGGAACTCGATGCTGGGCAGATGGGGCATTGGCTGGGGCGCGTGAGCTGGTTGTTAAATCCGCTGGTCGAAGCTGTGCGTGCCTACGCGCTGGGCGGCACCAAGGTCCACGGCGATGACACACCATTGCCGGTGTTAGAGCCCGGGCGAGGTAGCACCAAGACCGGGCGACTCTGGGTGTACGTGCGTGATGACCGGCCGTGCGGCTCCAATGAGGCACCTGCCGTTTGGTTTGCTTACACGCCTGATCGACGGGGCGAGCACCCACAGCGACATTTGGCAAGCTTTAGCGGGGTGCTGCAAGCCGATGCGTTTGCCGGTTACGCGCCACTTTATGAAAACGACAGCATCCGCGAAGCGGCGTGCATGGCGCACGCGCGACGCAAGATCTACGACCTGCATGCGGTACGCCCGAACGCCATTACAGAAGAAGCTCTGCACCGCGAGTTAAAGTCAAATCTGGTGTACGGGGCGTGAGCAAGATTAGGCGGCCAGGGGCTGCTGAGCCGGTGTGCTGTCGGTCACCGGCTCTCCATCCTTGAACGTCATCCCGTCAAGCATCGTCGCGATCTTTTCGGGGGCGCGGATGCGCCGCCACGAGTCTTCGGCCGACTCGATCAGCTTGAATGCCAGGCCGAGGAACGTCGCGCGCGAGACGCAGTTGCGCGTGCGCTTGGTGCGGTGACGCACCGTCGCGAAGGTCGATTCAATCGGATTCGTCGTGCGCAGATGCTGCCAGTGTTCGGCCGGGAAATCGTAAAATGCCAGCAGCTCGTCGCGATCTTGCGTCAGCTTTTCGACCACCTTCGGATACTTTGCCGAGTGGGTATCAACGAAGTGATTGAAGGCAACCAGCGCTTCGGCACGCGTGGCGGCCATCCAAATGTCCTGCATCGCCTTTTTGGCGCGGGCCTGCTGCGATTTCGGCAGCGCGTTGAGCACGTTGCCCATCTTGTGGAACCAGCAGCGCTGATGCTTGGTCTGCGGGAACACTTCTTCCATCGCTGCCCAGAATCCCATCGCACCATCTCCGCAAGCCAGCAGCGGCCCTGACTGCAGACCGCGCTTTTTCAGATCGAGCAGCAGTTCGGCCCACGACGCCTTCGATTCCCGATACCCGTCACTGATCGCCACACGCTCTTTCGTTCCGTCCGGTTTGACACCAATGATCACCAACAGGCACTGGCCGTCGGAATCGTCGCTGCGCACGCCGGTGTGAATGCCGTCAGCCCACCAGTACACCCAGCGCGCCAACGACAACTCACGCTGATTCCACTGAGCATGCTCATCGGCCCATTGCGCCTTCAGACGACTCACCACATTTGGCGACAGGCCGCTGACCTGGCCGCCCAGCATGATGCCCATGGCTTCGCTCATGTCGCCCGTCGAGATGCCTCGCAGGTACAGCCACGGTAGTGCGGCCGACACGCGTGCGGATTTGCGAACGTACGGCGGCACGACCGCCGAATTGAAGCGGATGCCCGAACCCGAGCGATCACGCACCTTCGGTACCCGAACCGGCACCGGACCGATGGCCGTGACGACTTCGCGCTCTGGTAGGTAGCCGTTGCGCACCACGGCACGCCGACCGTCGATCGACCTCACGTTGCTGTACTGTTCAAGCATGCTCGCCAGTTCCGCTTCGACTGCCTGCTCGATGATCTGCCGCGCGCCTTGCTGGATCAGTTCATCGAGCGCGCTCTTCGTTTGTGCTTTTCTGCCGTTCGTTTCTTTCATAATCTTCTTCATGGTGGTCGGGGCCGGCTCGCGCCGGCTTTGCTCGGTGTGCCTTCGACAAGCAACATTCTCAGCTAAACCGCCACCGCCTTCTCATATTTCCCAAAGCACTCCGTACACCAGATTCGACAATAGCTCCTGCACCGCATCGGCGAGCTATATTGCATAGAAGCCGAAATCCGGGGCAAACCACCGGACGAGCGACGGCAAGTGCGACAGGCACAGGCTGTACCTCGGCTCGAAGCGTTACGGCAGTGGTACGAATCAGTGCTGCCAACACTCTCTGCGAAGTCCGACACCACCCGCGCGATTCAGTACTCCCTGAACCGCTGGCCCGCGCTCGCCTATTACTGCGAGGATGGGCAGGCGGAGATCGATAACCTGATTGCCGAGCGTGCGCTGCGCGGCGTGGCGATTGGCCGCCGCAATTATCTGTTTGCCGGCGCCGACTCGGGCGGTGAGCGTGCTGCGGCAATGTACAGCCTGATCGGCACGGCGCGCTTGAACGGCATCAACCCCGAAGCCTACCTCGCCTACGTGCTCGAGCGCATCGCCGATCACCCGGTCAATCGGATCGACGAGTTGCTGCCGTGGAACGTGGCCCAGCAACTGCCTGACATCGCCAAGATCGAACCCATTCGCTAACCGCCATTTACCGCCGCGTCAACAACCCGATCTACGGTACACATCGAGCGCTTACCCTCAAAACGAGCGTTGATCGCTCGCTCTTTACCTCGGCCGACCTTGTCAACCGCGGTCTTCATGTTGTCGTAGATCCCCCGGCGAGGCACGCCACCAAATGCTGCAAAAGCTCGAGCATGTGCGTCGAATAGCATCTCGTGGCTCTGCGTGGGATAGGCAACCAACCAGAATGCGCGACTGGCGTTGAGTTTGACGTGGGCGACCTCGAGCCGCCGGCGCAAGCCTCCCACGAAGGCATACGGGGATGCGGACAAAATCTTGGACTACTTTGAAGGTAGTCCATGTATTCATACCAAGAACGCGTTCGGGCGGTCGAGCTGTACCTGAAACTCGGGAAGCGCAGCAAAGCGACCATTCGCCAGTTGGGTTACCCGACGAAGAATTCTCTCAAGGCGTGGTGTAACGAATTCGAGAAGATTGGCGATCTGCAGAGGGGGTATGTTCGCGTAAAGCCGAAGTACTCAGAAGAACAGAAGAACGTAGCACTCGAGCATTACGTCAACCACGGGCGCTGCTTCGCCTTCACCCTCAGGACATTGGGCTATCCCTGTCGCCAGATACTAACGGAGTGGGTTCGCGAGCGCTATCCGGAAACCAGGAAATGCGTGGTTGGCAAGGCCGGTCGACCAACTGCTTCATTGGTGTCCAAGCAGGCTGCGGTGTACGAACTGTGCACACGGGAAGGAAGTGCAGAGGCGGTGGCCCGAAAGCTGGACGTCGACAGGGTGACGCTGTACAACTGGAAGAACCAGTTACTCGGCCGAGAGGCTCCTGCATCCATGAAACGCGACAAAGGCTCGCCCGCAGAGACAGATCGGGACGAACTGGAACGGCAGGTCGAAGCGCTCCAGCGCAAAATTCGCAATCTGCAGCTTGAACAGGACCTGTTGAAGAAGGCGAATGAACTCCTAAAAAAAGACCTGGGCGTCGACCTGCAACTCCTGAGCAACCGGGAGAAGACGACGCTGGTTGACGCCCTGAGAGAGCAGTACGTTTTGGCTGAGCTGCTTGAGCAGCTGGACTTGGCGCGCAGCTCCTATTTCTACCATCGGTCGCCCATGCGGGTTGCCGACAAATATGCCGAAGTTCGTCGTACCGTTGCGGAAATCTTCGAGGACAATCACCGATCCTACGGCTATCGTCGGGTGCAGGCAGCGCTCAGCAGACAACGCGTGTTTCTATCGGAGAAAGTCGTGCGTCGCCTCATGAAACAAGGCGGCCTCTACGCGGCGAGGCCCAAGCGGCGCCGATATCGTTCTTATGTCGGGGAAATTAGCCCTGCCCCAGATAACATCATCAATCGCGATTTCCACGCTACCGCCCCCAACGAAAAGTGGCTGACGGATATCTCCGAGTTCCAGATCCCGGCCGGGAAGGTATATCTATCGCCGATGATCGACTGCTTCGATGGCATGGTAGTCAGTTGGTCGATTGGCACAAGCCCCGACGCCGAGCTCGTGAATACCATGTTAGATGCGGCTATCGAGACCGTGACCGAGGACGATGAGAAGCCGATCGTACATTCCGATCGGGGTGGCCACTACCGTTGGCCTGGCTGGCTATCGCGAGTTGCAAAGGCTAATCTGATCCGATCCATGTCGCGTAAAGCCTGCTCACCAGACAATGCGGCCTGTGAGGGATTCTTCGGAAGGCTGAAGACCGAAATGTTCTATCCAGGGGACTGGCGTTCGACGACCATCGTGCAATTCGTAGAGGCACTGAACGCCTACATTCGCTGGTACAACGAAAAGCGGATCAAGGGCTCCCTTGGCTATCTCAGCCCCATCGAGTACCGTGAAAGCCTCGGGTTAACGACGTAAAACAGTCCAAGAAAATAGCCGCATCCCCAAGGGTCAATTCTCGGTGCACATCAACACGCGGGCGGATTACCTCGCCATCGCGGCGTGACTCAAGCAAAACAGCCTCCGGAAAATCCGGGGTGATTCACTTTATGAAAACGACAGCATCCGCGAAGCGGCGTGCATGGCGCACGCGCGACGCAAGATCTACGTCCTGCATGCGGTACACATCGAGTGCTTACCTTCCAACTGGCGCCATTACGGCGATCATCCCCGGCGTCATTACGCCGATCCGTGACACACATCAACTGGGCCATCGATCCTGACGAGCGCTTTGCCAATCTGCACTTCAATCACGCCCGACAATGGCGTTGCGCCCGCAGACGCGGCATGACGCTTTGCCGGGCTTTCCAACGGCATATCGACCACGTCGACCGGTAGCAGCGTTGTGTTGGACATCAAAGATGCTTTGGGCTCATCCGCTGATCTTCGCCGCCACTGGGCAACCATGTTGGCATTCAACCCGTGGGCGAGCGCCACCTCAGCAATTGAGCGGGTCGGATCATTCGCTTAGGCAACCACCGCCGCCCGGAACTCCTTCGTGTAATTCTTCGAGCCTACTCGTCTGCCGCGCCTGGCCTGCTTCATCACTCTGATTCCCATTACTTCTGATGGGAATCAGAGTGCCTTCCCTGCAACATCACGAAAAGACGGTATGGATCGAACGCTTACGGCGAAGTAGGCCGCAATTTTTTTAACAGATCACGCTCCATATTGACCTCTGCGAGCTCGCGCTTGACGCGGCTCAGCTCTGACTCGGCCTCAGTCTTCGGACGTTGTGTGCTGCCGAAACTCCGGGGTGTAGCTCGCTTTGGGTATTCGATTCATGGTGCTCTGCGTCTCGTCATTGTACGAAACGTTGGCTTCCACTTTTTCCGACCGACCTCACATGCGCTTAGGTCGAACTTGCCCTGACCTCGATGCCGCACTGCTATTCGAGGCCGATGAATGGAAGGCCGCCTTCATCCTCAACAAAAAGGCCCCACCCGACAAACTGCCCCGGCTAAACGAAGTGGTACGGCTCGTCGCCAGACTCGGCGGCTTCCTGGCCCGCAATGGCGACGGCGAGCCTGGCGTCAAAACCATCTGGCTAGGCATGCAGCGAGTGGTCGATTTTGCTGCCGGCATCAGATACGCACGCGAGCTTGAGGAGCAGACTTGTGTGTAATGAAATGGGTTTACAAGGATAGTCACCGATCATAACGTGAACGAGCGGATATACGAAGGTTTGAAGGACCGATTAAGCGCTTTTCTAAAAAGAAAATTGAGCATCTTATCTTTTACTGCCGCGAGATCCCGGGTGTCCAGGAGGTCCATAACAGCCGCCAAATTTTCCAAGAATATAGTTTTGCTTTCCTCGCTGAAATCAGAAATTTCAGGAAGTTCCAAGCGGCGCCCCGTCAACTCCTCATGATATTCAACTAGCTCTCTATTTAGCCCAACAAAATCGCGAAAAAAATTCGGGTTTTGATCAACAAAATTTTTAACGTCATCCCTAAAATCATAAGTACCGTCACCCAAGCTCACAGTGACGTATTTTAATTGTCCGACGCCGACATAATCTCCTTTTAATCTATTTACGTGCCTATCTTTGAATTTTTTATTGGCAAATCCCTCCAGTTTCATGGTTACGTTTATAAATTCCTCTGGTAAAATTTCCTTTTTTAATTTCACGGTGATTTGATTGACGTCGATACCATCGATGATATTTTGACGATCTTCGAACATAATTTTTTTACTATCTTTTGGCAGCACGCCATGAAACATCGCATTGTTAATTTTTATTTCTTCGATAGAAGCCACTCCCTCATATATTTTTGAACATAATTCAATAAAAAAGTCACGAATCTCTTCGTGATCTAAATCGATGATATCAAGATTTACTCCAAACTTTACGCCAGTTAAATCTTGTTCATCCGTAGCGGGATTATTAAATTTTACAATAGTGAATTTTTTATCATTTACAAATGATAACCCCATATTCCTTAGCTCATCGTGAGCGCTTGCTTGTTTTTTTCTCATATCAACAATAGATGCAAGCCTGTTTTCGATCTCGTGACAGAAGATACCCGATAAATATTTATTATTTTTTATTGTGGATAAATCAGTCATTACAACCAAGAAATAAGGTTCCGGCTTATCGGCTGTCTGGATTATTTGATTTTTGAGCGAAGCCTCAAGTCTCTCACCTGACTCGACGTCGCGCCCCCTTATGTGACTGACTACATTTCCAAAGAACTCATACATGGCAGCATTGTCGTTTTCTGGCACCATGACCCGATTAAAAAAATCGGCGAACTTATGATATGCATCGAGATCGGTCTTCGAAAAACCTCGTGGCTCAAGTTCGCGCATTTGAATATCATTTTCTACCACAGCCCACCCTACGCTCTCATATTTTTTATTATTTAGCTTTAAATCTACGCTGCAATTATCGCTTGTAACGTGGTCGCCATTCTCAATTCTATAAATCAAGGCAATAATTTCGTCGGCCGTTGTGTTTTTTATATTGTCTTCTTTAATAATTGCTTTGGCGTATTCCATTATTCGGCACAATACGGTATTAAACGCCTGGTCGTTGCTTCGCGTAAAAATTCCGTTGTCAAGGTGGCCGAAATTTAGGTTCATCCCGCCTTCTTCGAGTTTATCGGAAAATAAATTTCCTACGGCACCGTTAAAGTAATTTTCGGTTGCCCTGTATTTTTTATGGATAAATTCCGCTCTGGCTTTTTTGTCTATGTTTGCCGCCATGAATGCTTCCAGGACCGATTTAATTCTTTTTAAATGCGCTTGCTTCTCTGTGTTTGAAGATTTTTTGAAATCATATATTTTGTCATTGGTGCGATCGGTATTTTTTTCGCTGAATGTCTTGGCTCCAAAATTATGGACCGGGGTAATCTTGATTGATGTCATATCGTCATCCGTATTGACAATAAATTAGGCAATCTCCGATTCTTCGGCGTAGCTTTTGCCCCGCTTCATGCGCATTGAGATTGCTCGGCAGATCGCGCAGGTATCTGAGGACGTGACGAGTGCTCGGTTTAATCGAGATATTTTTTGATGAATTCGCGGGCTTGCTTAAAAAATCCGGTTGATTCACTAGACTGGTCACGGTTTCGTTACGACTGACTTGGGTATGTGAGAATGTGTAAGGCGGGTTGGGATGAGAGGCGACGTATTTCAGATAATCGTCATATGTCATGGACATGCCCAGCCATGGATCGATGACGATCTTATGAAGATGGCCGTTGCTCTTGACCTTCAAGGCGCAAATCACATGATCTCCGTTGGGGCCGCGCCGATTGTCGCAAATCTATACCATCTATCTGACGCCGTCGCCCTTCGCCAGCTTGCCGGCTTCTTCGGCCTGCTCGTACCGACCCGCGTCCAGGTGGCCGTCCGCAAGCTGTCGGTAGACGCTTCTGGCCATCCCCATCCACCCTCCCCGCTTGTAGGCCGTTGCGCCCTGTTCGTACTGACGGGCCCTCATCCACTGTCCTGCGCCCCCAGGCAGGCTTGCTCCTCGGTATGACCTAAACGCATGGGCGGCTTCTACGCTCGGCGCGGGCATCACTCGGTCACTCGTTCCTGCGAAAGGCCGCACGCTACGTTCATTTTTCAACGGTGCCGTCGTCGACAACAGCGCGACGGGTGGGGCGCTGTCACGCCAAGCACGGCGGATATTTTGCTTTCATTGTCAGAGCCGTGTCACGCAGACCACTATCGGGCAAACACCTTAGGTGTGCGCTGTCGCCAACGGCCAACGTCCTGAGGTGGGTCGGAAAAAGTGGAAGCCAACGTTTCGTACAATGACGAGACGGAGAGCACTATGAATCGAATACCCAAAGCGAGCTACACCCCGGAGTTTCGTGCAGAAGCAGTCAAGCTGGCGCACGAGGTGGGCAGTAGCGAGGCGGACAGGCGGCTGTCAATCTCGAGCAAGACGCTGGCGAACTGGCAATGCGCGGATGTTCGGCGCCATCAACGACATGCTCATGGATATGCTCGCTGCCATTGCCCGCCGGGATTACGAGCAACGCCGCGAACGGCAATCGCAGGGCATTGCCAAGGCCAAGTTGGCCGGCAAGTAGCTTGGCCGTCAGGCGGATCACACGCGGTACGGTGCCATCAATCGCTTGCTGGCCAGCGGCAGTTCCTGGTCTGTCGTACAACGGACCATCGGTTGCAGCCGAAGCACGATTAGCCGTGCGATCCGGTACGGCCAGAGCAACACGAAACCGACGGCGTTGGAACCGGATGCTGCACCGGTGAGCGGCGCGTAAATGTCGTGCTGAAGTTCCATGTCAAGAACAGAAGCAAGTTTACTCTTGCGACCTGCTCGGCGATTTCCGGACCGCCGGCACCTCGATCGACTTGGCGAACCGCGACCTCTTACGGAGGCCATCGACATCACCACGCGAGGCGGGCGGTTCATCTTCCTCGTGTTCGGGGCGCTGGCAGAAGGAACGAGAGGGGTTCTGTCGCGATAACGAAGTTGCGCGGAAGCGAAGCCAGGGGCGCGTTGGTTTTTACGCGGCCAGTGCATAGAATTGCTAAGCAGGGGACGCACGGCGTCCCTTTGGGGCAAACATCTGCCCTTTGCGAATCATGTGCATGGCCTCGATGCCGCCCAGGACGATGCGGGCACAACGGAAATTCTGGAAACCCAGCATCGGTCTGACGCGCCGTTTGATCGCGCGGTGGTCCTGCTCGACAAGGTTGTTCAGGTACTTGTTCTGGCGGATTTCGATGGGCGTCTCGCGCTGGGCGCCCAGCGCCTGCAGCGCGGCGCGGTTCGCCCCGCTTTTGTCAACGGTGACGGTCTTGGGCGTGCCCCGCCCGGCGATGGCTTTTTCGAAGAACCGGCGCGCGGCGGCGGTATCGCGGCGTGCGCATAGCAGAAAATCAATGGTGTGGCCCGCCTTGTCCACCGCCCGGTAGAGGTATTTCCACTGGCCTCTGACCCGAATATAAGTCTCGTCCATGCGCCAGCTCTCACCGACTGGGCGCAGGCGGCGACGTATCGCTTTCTCGAAAACCGGCAGCAACTTGATCACCCAGCGATGGATCGTCGAGTGGTCCACCGCCACGCCTCGCTCGGCCATCATTTCCTCCAGATCTCGCGAGCTCAGCGAATAGGCTACGTACCAGCGCACGCACTGCAACATAACCTCCAACGGGTAGTGCAACCGCTTCAGGACCTTGGCGATGCCTGCGGGCAAGGGCTTTCTCGGCGGTGTGGCTGCATGCTTCATCGACTGGGTTCCCAGTGCTCGAAACCGTGGAGTCTACCTGACTACCCCTATTGCGACGGAACCGGAAAATGTCAGGCCGCGATTTTTTCAGAAAAGTATCGCGCGGTGTATGCCGCGGGCGATAAATAATCGAGCCGGGCCTGAATGCGTTGTCGATTGGAGAACAGTTCGATGTACTCAGTGATCGCTTGTCGGGCTTGCTCGCGCGTGGCGAAGCGGCGACTGTACACCAGCTCGGTTTTTAACGTGCCCCAGAACGATTCGATTGGGGCGTTATCGTAACAATTACCTTTGCGGCTCATCGACGCTTGCATCTGAAATTGCCTGAGCAGCTTCTGATAATCGTGGGAGCAATATTGATTACTGGACGGGGGGATCACCGGACGATCTCGTGCGCACGGGCGCGCGGCAGGACCATCCGGCGCGCCGTTCAGTCCGCCACCGGGCGTTCGGTCGGGGCGACCAGCGCGACGCATAGACGCTTCTGTTCTTGCCCGGCTCCCTCATGGAAGGAGAACAGAAGGTCTTCGGTCACGTCGAGCTTTAGCGACGGCCACTGCTTTAGCAACGAGGTAAAGTCGGAATCCGCGCAACGCACGTCCGGCGCGCCGACGAGCAGCACGCCCTCGCGCCTTACACTCGCCTCGTCAATGTCGCGAGTGTAGATGTTGGGCCGCGTCGCGTTTGACCATGCAACGAGGAGACGCGGATTGCCCGGTACGTAAAACGTCAGCCAGTGCGAAAGTGGGTGGCCGCCCACGTAGCGCAACGGAGCACCGTACCGGTCTTGCCAGCGCTGTTCGAGTACCGTGCTCAACGTCTTCAGCCCCAGGAACTTCTGCCCGGCGTTCTTCACGTTAGCGCTCAGAAAAACAGCATAGCCTGCGACGACCAGGGCGGCCACACCCACGAAACCTGTGATGGCGCGACGCAGGAAGAGGTCCCGCCCGGGAGCGGTGCGCGCCACGTACGCGACAAGCAATGCCGGCGCCGGCACGACAAAGGGCTGCAACCATTCCGTTACGCGCCCGCCGTCGAACATCGTGAAATACGCCAGAATCGGCACGAGCGGCAGCAGGAGCACCTGGACGAGCAAACGTAGCGGCGCGCGCGCCTCGGGCGAAGCTGGCCAGTGCAACCGCACCCCGCACAACCGCAGGACGAGGGCGAGAACGGCCACCGGATAGAACGCGCATATCGCGGCTTTCAGCCCACGCAGATTCAGCCCCTCACCGATCTGGTCGCCCACCCATCGGAATGCCGCGAAATCGTGATGAGCGAGCCACCAGGCGTTGGGCATTACCATGACCAGGAAAATCGCTACCCCGAGCGCGAACCATGGCCCCCGGCAGCGGCTGCGCACCTCGGACGAGGCCAGCATGAGTAGGAATGCCGTCCCAATCAGCGCGAACGTTGAATACTTCGTCATGGCGGCGAGGCCGGCCGCGACGGCGAATCGGGGCCACGCCGCTGGCGTGTCGAAGGTGGCACGCACGAGCAAGTACAGCATCCACGGCCACAGCATGACCAGTAGATAGTTATCGTTGTACGGCAGGATATCGATGTTGACTACGCCAGATACATTAAGGCTCAGCATGGCGAGCCACGCCAGATCGCGCCGAAATGTGAGGCGCAGCGCGAGTTGCCAGACACCCAGCAGGCCGATCCCTACGGCGGCGAAGTGCGAGGCGTACCAGTAGAAACTTTGCGCAGGGCCACTCAGCGCGACCGCGGGCCAGAAGGCGAAGCCGGTCAGCCACGGGTTTTTAGGCGTGCCCCATTCGGCGTTGCGCGCCCAGTTCAGCGCTTCGACCGCGTCGTACGGCACGGTCGGGTCAAGCATGCCACTCACCAGCGTCCAGACCAGGCCAAAGAAGGCGGCGAAGGCCAGCGGCGCGCGGTAGAGCGCCCAGAGGCGTTCCACCGCCAAGGCAGCAGACCAGCGGGCCGGTGCTGCTTCGCAGGGCATCGGGACGGAAGGGAGGCCGCGTTGGGCGGAACCAGGCTGGGAGTGGGGCAACGCCATGACTGTTCGGTTATCGAAGTGCTTGTGAGAGAGGGACAGCTGGCGCCGGACTCAGGCCCCGGCGCGGGCGAGCGACGCCGCCATATGACTCGTGGAGTCGCATTGTATGTCTTCCATCCTCTCCCGGACGACAGCTTAATTTACCGCCACAAATTCCGGGTTCGCTTTAAACGTCACTGGCCGTTATCTTTCGAAGCGCGATCTTCCACGGGGGTAACGCCTGCGCAATCGGCCAGCCACGCGCTTCGCATAGTCTCCGTCGCTTGCCTGTGCCAAGCTCGGCGAGCTCGCGCTCCACGTCGTGAAGCGCACCGCACGGCGTCAGCGCCGCGAGCTCACTTGTGTGTAATGCAGGAGCACGAGCAATGCGAGCCAAGCCGGCCCGACATAGAGCGCGATCCGTGTGTCGGGAAAATAAGCCATCAACCCGATCACAAGCGCCAAGAATGCGAGAGCGAACCACGATCCATACGGCCAGAAAGGGACCCGGAACCGCACCGCGCATTGCTCAGACGGGGACAGGCTGGCACGAAACCTCATCTGCGCGACAAGAATGATGCCCCAGGTCCAGATTGCACCGAATGTTGAGATCGACGTTACCCAGACGAAGACCTTCTCCGGGATTAGGTAGTTGAGCAGCACCCCGACGAGCAGCGCTGCCATCGATACCAGAATTGCCCGGCGTGGCACGCCACTTTGCGTCGTCTTGCTAAAGGTGCGTGGCGCTTGGCCTTGCTGAGCGAGGTTATACAACATGCGTCCCGAACTGAACAGCCCGCCGTTACAAGAGGACAGGGCGGCGGTTAGGACGACGAAATTGATAATGCCCGCAGCAGTCCTGATACCAAGCCGTTCGAATGTCATTACAAATGGACTACCTTGCGTTCCGATCTCGTTCCAAGGATAGATCGACAGGATAACGAACAGCGCACCGCCGTAAAAAATCAGGATGCGCCAAAACACCGAGTTGATCGCGCCCGGAATCGACTCCTGAGGATTCGCCGCTTCGCCCGCCGTAAGGCCGATTATCTCGACGCCAAGGTAGGCGAACATCACCATCTGCATCGACATCAACACGCCCTTTGCGCCGTTCGGGAAGAACCCTCCGTGCGTCCAGAGGTTCGAGACACCGAGGGGCACACCGTGGTTGCCGATGCCGAAAACGATCATCGCCCCGCCTACAACAATCATTAGCACGATCGTCACCACCTTGACCAGCGCGAACCAAAACTCAAATTCACCATACGCTTTGACACTGAGAAGGTTGACGGTCCCCATGGAGGCCAGCGCAGCTAGCGCCCAGATCCAACGAGGCACGTCAGGAAACCAGACCCCCATGTAGATGCCAACGGCAGTAATTTCCGCGATGCACGTGACGATCCAGAGAAACCAATAGTTCCAGCCCGTCAGGTAGCCCGCGAGAGGCCCGAGATAGTTATGCGCGTAGCGGCTGAACGATCCGGCGACTGGGTTGTGCACGGCCATTTCGCCAAGCGCGCGCATGATCACGAAGATCACGGCGCCGCCAATGAGGTAGGACAGGATAATGCCAGGACCGGCCAGCATAATGGCGTTGGCCGAACCTAGAAAAAGGCCCACGCCGATCGCTGCCCCAAGCGCGATCAGCCGCATCTGTCGTTGCCCAAGCCCCCGATGTAGATCGTTTGCTTTTGTCTTTCCTTGCTGCATCAGTGCTTTCCTTGTTTTAGATAAAATGACATCATTAAACCCATCGGCTTTGCTAGGCATCAGCAAGCGTGGTGAACCGCCCCGGGAATCGTGGAGGCTGGTTGGTTTAAGTTAATGCGGGTTCAGCGGCAGCTGTTTCAAGTTGCCGATAGTAGTTTGCCTCAGCTTCGGCGGGCGGGATATAGCCGAGGGGCTCCATCAATGGCACTGTCACATTATCGGTAAGTTGGCGTACGGTGAAGCTATGAGAAAACCGAAATCACTCTATCACGGCCACCGATTCCCGGCGTCGGTCATCAGCCATGCCGTGCGTTGGTACTTCCGATTTCAGCTCAGCTTGCGCGACATCGAAGAGTTGCTGTTTGAGCGTGGGGTGATAGTCAGCTACGAGACGATCCGCCGCTGGTGCGACAAGTTTGGCGCGGGCTTTGCTCACCGGGTCAAAGCGGCACGCCGCAAGCCCGGTAGCACGTGGCACCTCGACGAGATGTTCGTGAGCCTGCGCGGTGAGCAGTACCTGCTGTGGCGCGCCGTCGAAGCGCATGGCGCGGAAATCGACATCCTGCTGCAGAAGCGGCGCGACAAGGCGGCCGCCAAGCGCTTCTTCAAGCACGTGCTGCGCTCGAACCCGGTGCCGCACAAGATCGTGACCGATCAACTGCGCAGCTATCGAGCGGCCAAAGCCGACATCGCGGCGCTGGCCAATGTGAAGCATGTGTTCGTCAAAGCAGCGGCTCGGGGCAACAACCGCGCGGAGAACAGCCATCAGCCGACGCGGGAGCGCGAGCGGCGCATGCGGGGCTTTCGCGACCCAGCGCGCACGCAAACCTTCCTCTCGAGCTTCGGGTCAATCCGGCAACACTTCGCACTCAAACGACATTTGCTGCGCGCGCCGCTCTTTCGCAAACAGCTCGCGGTGCACTTTGCTCAATGGCGTGGATTCACCCACGTTGCCCAAACTCCGTCTCATACTTTTTGAATCGCTGTCGATTCGTGCATCGGCTTCGACGACATCCCTAAGTTGACAACGCCTTTCGTACGTGAGTTCGATCCCGCGGGCGGCCAGCATCTCCTCAATCATGCGCAGGCTCAGCGGGAACCGGTAATACAGCCACACTGCGTAGCTGATGATGTCGGACGGAAAACGGTAGCCTTTGAATGAGATCGCGTCCTCGCTCGAGCGCGCGGGGCTGACTGAGGTTTTTTTCATGCCGCATTCTATCCTCCACCGCCTAACAACCTGACAATACCCGCGCGCAGGCGCCTGAGCGCAGCCATCCTCGGCGCGCGTGCACAAGCCTGCGGACAGATCGACAAAATCTGCGAGCTGGCCGTACACGCCTACCTGCCGCCAAGTCGACACGCGTTGGTCTCAGACACCCGCGCGGTAAATGCGGAAATCAAATCTGGCGCTTCGCCGCGAGGCACTCGCGTGAGTAGCACGGAGTTCGTCGGATGCAAGTACGGTCTACCGCGGGGAGAACGGTATGAAACTTGCCGCTTTTGAAAAATGATCACGTTTGACCGTCGGTGGCATAGCCGCCGTCGAGGGAAACGGTGCGACGCGGCGGCTGCCACCGGTTGCCGTCACTCATTTAGCAACTTCGCAAGCCGTTATCGCGCGTCTCCCGCACCGCCTTGCCTGCCCGACGGCCGACGACCCTAACGGGCGCCCCGTTCGTCGCCACCCGGCTTACTCGGCACCCGGGCACGCCGTTGCCTCATGCTTCCCGCAGCACGCGGAACGCGATATTCTTACGATTCCACGTGTACGTGAGATACAAGGCGCCGTCCACACCGATCAACGCCGGGTACGAAAATTCGCCCGCACCGCCCTCGACCTCCAGTTGGTCTGTCCAGCACGCTCCGTTATCGATCGCCAGCGCGAGCCCATGACGCGAGGCTGTCGAACGGTAGCGGAACAGCATGCCGTGTGGGTTCGTATCGGCCCGGCTTAGAAAACGGTCGGCAGGGGCGAATGGGGGGAAGCCAACGGCCCCTATTCATGTGGCGAATTTCCCGCCCGACCATGGATACGTGTCCGTCGCCGCGCGACGCTCATGAAAAGACTATTTGCGAGGCTGCCTCCGATGAGAATTTTTTATGCCATGTCAGTCGTGCTGGCCGCCCTTTGCGTTACAGCGCTCGCCGCCCGTGCCGTGACGGTCCCGCCGAACGTGGGGCTCGCTTCTCAGCAGGACATGACGCGCCAGGTACCCGCCGAAGTGGAGTCGCTCGACCCGGCCCATATCGAATCATGGACGGGCAACACGATCGGCCTCGACCTTTTCGAAGGGCTCACCCGCATCGACGCAGACGGCCAGGTCGTGCCGGGCGTGGCAAAGTCGTGGGAGCGCAAGACGTCGCTGACGTGGTCTTTCACGTTGCGCCACGACGCCAAGTGGAGCAACGGCGAGCCGGTGACGGCCGTCGATTTTGTCTATGCGTGGCAACGTCTCGTCGATCCGAGGACGGGCTCGAAGTACACGATTCTCGTCGAATTCATGAAGAATGCGAAGGACATCATCGCGGGTAAGGCCGCGCCGTCGACGCTGGGCGTGCGCGCAATCGATGCGTTCACGCTCGAAGTGACGACGGATGTGCCCGTCGCATTCTTCCCCGAGCTCACCGCGATGGCGCCGCTGGCGCCGGTCAACAGGAACGTCATCGCGAAATTCGGCGTTTCCTGGACGCGCCCGGGCAACCTCATAAGCAACGGCGCATACCAGCTCAGCGACTGGCAGCCGAATCACCGCATCGTGATGACGAAGAGCGCGAAGTACTGGAACGCGCCCCACGTGGTGATCAATAAGGTGACCTACCTGCCGATCGAAAGCGACGAAACCGCGATGCGCATGTACCAGGCCGGTCAAATCGACTACAGCTACTCAATTCCGTCGGGCCTCTTCCCCCAGCTCAGTAAGCAGTTCGGCGGTGAGCTGCGTGGTGGCCAGCAGCTCGCGACCTACTACTATTACCTGAACAATCGCGACGCGGCATTGAAGGATAAACGCGTGCGCGAGGCGTTGTCGATGGTGATCGATCGCGACGTACTGACCACCAAGCTCACGCAAGCTGGCGAGACGCCGATGTACGGCCTAATACCGCACGGCACAAAAGGCGCGCGCCCCTTCACGCCGGCTTGGGCGGGGTGGCCGATGGCCAAGCGCGTTGCGACCGCGAAGGACCTGCTTAGGCAGGCCGGTTACTCGGACGCGAAGCCGCTGTCACTCACACTCACGTACAACACCAACGCCCTGCACAAGAAGGTTGCGCTGTTCGCGGCGTCGGAGTGGCGTACCAAGCTTGGCATAAGCACGGCGCTTGAGAACGTGGAGTTCAAGGTGCTGATGAAGCAGCGACATGAGGGCAAGGTACAGATCGCGCGCGATGCCTGGTTCGCCGATTACAACGACGCGACGACCTTCTTCGATCTGCTCCGCTGCGGCAGCGCGCAGAACAACCTCGGCTACTGCAACCAGCAGGTCGACGCGCTCGTCGATGAAGGCAACCGGCAGCTCGATGAAACGGCGCGCGCCGTGCTGCTCACGCGGGCGCACGACATGGCGATGAACGAAACGCCTCTAGTGCCGCTGTTCCAGTTCTCTGCCAGCCGTCTCGTGAAGCCCTTTATCGGCGGCTACTCCTTGAGCAACGTACTCGACATGCGCGCCTCACAAGACATGTACCTGATCAAACACTGAGCGGAGCGAACATGTTGGCCTATGCACTCAGGCGCATATTGTGGGCGGTGCCGACGGTGCTCGCCGTCATTACTGCGTGCTACTTGCTGCTGCATTTGACGCCCGGCGGCCCGTTCGACACGGAAAAGCAGATGTCCGCGGCAACGCTGGCGAATCTGAAGGCGAAGTACCACCTTGACGAGCCACTGTGGCAGCAATACCTGCGGTATCTCGGTCTGCTGATGCACGGCGATCTCGGCCCGTCGCTTCGCTACGCCGACTGGTCGGTAAACGATCTTGTGAAGAAGGCGCTGCCGGTGAGTCTGGGGGTGGGCGGCGTGTCGATCCCCCTCTCGATCGTGGTCGGCGTGTTGCTGGGGACCGTCGCGGCGGTGCGTCGCGACAGCATGCTCGATCGCTTCGTGATGTTGATTGGCAACCTCGGCAACGTTGTGCCGCCCTTTGTGCTTGGCCCGGTGCTGGTGTGGATCTTTGCGATCTTACTCAGCACCTCAGCGGGTAACGGCTGGCTCCCCGCTGGAGGCTGGGGTGACGGCGGTTGGCGGCACCGGCTGCTGCCGGTCGCGCTACTCACGCTCATTAACGTGTCGTCGCTCGCACGCGTGATGCGCGGTTCGATGATTGAGGTGCTCTCAAGCACGTACATCCGCACAGCACGCGCAAAGGGCTTGTCGGGCGCCACAATCGTGTTGCGCCACGCGCTCAAGCCCGCGCTCATGCCGGTGGTGTCGCTGATCGGCACCGTTTGCATCACCTCGATCACGGCGGCCGTTGTGACCGAGTCGGTGTTCGCGCTGCCGGGGCTCGGGCAGCTCGTCGTGAACGGCGCAATCAACCGCGACTACACGTTGGTGCTCGGCCTGACAGTGCTCACGACCGCATGCGCGGTGCTCTTCAATCTGCTGGTCGACCTTGCCTACGCATGGCTCGATCCGCGCATCCGTTATTAATCGAGCGTCTGCGATGAGTCCGATTACTCCCGTCGTCTATCATCCCGCGCCAGCGCGCTCGCCCCTCGCGCTCGTGTTCGCGCGCTTCCTTCACAACCGTGCCGCGGTGTTCAGCTTGGTGCTGCTCACGCTCATCACGCTCGCTTGCTTCGTCGGCCCGTGGCTACTCGCGGCGGACCCCGCCGAGAGCGACTGGGACGCGATCAGCCTCGCGCCGGCGCTCGCGAACCAGCACTGGTTCGGCACTGACGAGCTCGGCCGCGACCTGCTCGTGCGCACGCTCATTGGCGGACGCGTGTCGCTCGAGGTCGGCCTGCTCGGCACATTGGTGTCCGGTCTGTTCGGCGTCGCCTGGGGCGCCGCGGCCGGGTTCGCGGGGGGGCGCATCGACGCCCTTATGATGCGCGTCGTGGACATGATGTACGCCATCCCGTACCTATTGATTGCGATCTTGACGATGACGGTGTTCGGCCGCTCGTTCGGGCTGGTCATCCTGACCATCAGCGCGTTCTCCTGGATCGATATGGCGCGCGTCGCGCGTGGCCAAACGCTGTCGCTACGCAACCGCGAGTTCGTCGACGCCGCACGTGCAATGGGCGTTCCGACCACGACGATCTTGCGACGCCATGTCGTGCCCAACCTGATCGGCGTGGTCATCGTGTACGCGACGGTGTCGGTGTCAAACATTGTGCTGACCGAATCGGTACTCTCATTCCTCGGCCTCGGCGTGCAGGAACCGATGACGAGCTGGGGCATGCTGATCCAGGATGGCGCGCAAAAACTGGAATCGATGCCGTGGTTATTGCTGGCGCCCGCCACCCTGCTGTGCGTGACGCTGTATTGCGTCAACTTTGTGGGCGACGGCCTGCGTGACGCCCTCGACCCCAAGGATCGCTGAAATGGCAGTCTTACTGGACGTTGAAAACCTCGGGGTGCGTTTCTCACGCAAGGACGCAGCGCCGCTCGAGGCGGTGAGCGACGTGTCATTTACGCTTGAGGCCGGCAAGACGCTCGGCATCGTGGGTGAATCGGGCTCGGGCAAGAGCCAGACCGTGATGGCGCTGCTGGGCCTGTTGGCCAGCAACGGCTCGGCGAGTGGTGTGGCACGCTATCGGGGCAAGGATTTGCTGGCGATGGATACGCGGGCGCTCAATGCCGTGCGCGGCGCGCGCATCGCAATGGTCTTCCAGGACGCCATGACGTCGCTCAATCCTTTTCTGACGATCGAGCGGCAAATGACGGAGACGCTGCAGCGACATCGCAAGCTCTCGCGCAAGGAAGCCACGTGGCGCGCCATTGGGGCGCTTGAGGCGGTGCACATTGCCGACGCGGCGCGCCGCGTCGGGCAGTATCCGCACCAGTTCTCGGGCGGCATGCGACAGCGCGTGATGATCGCGATGGCGTTGTTAGCCGAGCCGGACCTGCTAATCGCCGACGAGCCGACCACCGCCCTCGACGTGACCGTGCAGGCACAGATCATGGACCTGCTGCGCGAGCTGAACCGCGAGCGCGGCACCGCGATCGTGCTGATCACGCACGACATGGGCGTGGTTGCGGGCCTCGCGGACGACGTGATGGTGATGTATGCGGGGCGCAGTGTCGAGTATGCGTCGGCCGAATCGATCTTCACGGCGCCGTCGCATCCGTACACGATCGGCCTGCTCAACGCGCTGCCTCGCCTGAGTGACGACGGCGACGCGCCACTCGTCGCGATTCCGGGCAACCCGCCGCCCCCAGGCGCCGTGACGCCCGGTTGCGCGTTCGCCCCGCGCTGCCCCTATGCGTACGCGCGGTGCGAGACGGTGCGCCCCGCGCTCAACGCTTTTGGCGCACGCGGTGCAATGCGCGCGTGCCATTGGCCGCTGAGTGAGTTAAAGGGACGTGTGCGATGAATTTGCATGAGCGCCGCAGAGACGGTGCGGCACGGGAGCCGTTGTTGTTCGTCGAGGATCTCAAGGTGCATTTTCGCGTGCCGCTCGGCGATTATCCGTGGTCGCCGAAGGGCACGCTGCGCGCGGTGGACGGCGTGTCATTCGAGGTGAGGCGCGGCGAGACGGTTGGGCTCGTCGGCGAGTCGGGCTGCGGCAAGTCGACGCTCGCGCGGGCACTGGTCGGCCTGGTGCCAATGACCTCTGGCACGGTGCGCTGGCGCGGCGAAGCCGTCGCGTCGGGGCACCGGCGTCACCCCACGATGCGCCGTGAGGTGCAGATGATCTTCCAGGATCCGCTCGCGTCGCTCGACCCGCGGATGACGATCGAGCAGATCGTCGCGGAGCCGCTCGTCACGCACCAGCCGGGCGTAGGACGCGCCGAAGTACGTCGCCGCGTGACCACGATGCTTGAGCGCGTGGGCCTAAGCGAGCACCACTTGCGGCGTTATCCGCACGAATTTTCCGGCGGCCAGTGTCAGCGTGTCGGTATCGCACGTGCACTGATTGACGCGCCGAAGCTGGTGATCTGTGACGAACCCGTATCGGCGCTCGACGTGTCGATCCAGGCACAGATCGTGAACCTGTTGCGCGATTTGCAGCGAGAACTGTCGTTGTCCTACCTGTTTGTTGCGCACGATCTCGCGGTAGTGAAGGCGATCAGTCATCGCGTCATTGTGATGTATCTCGGCCGCGTCATGGAACTCGGCATGCGCGACGACCTGTACGGCGCGCCCCAGCACCCGTACACCAAGGTGCTGCTTCAAGCGGCGCTGACGCCCGATCCGGCGCGCGCGCGGGCGCGCCGTCCGTTGCTGCTGGCCGGCGAGATGCCCTCGCCGCTCAATCCGCCGACGGGTTGCGTGTTTCGCACGCGCTGCCCCATCGCGATCGCCGCATGCGCGCACGACCTACCGCAGCCCGTGGTGCGGCACGGTTCAGCGACGCGTGTCGCGTGCATCCGGGCCGGTCTGGTCGCATTCGGGGACTGACGTCATCGAGCCGCCATCCGACCGGCGGGCCGCCGTGTGTCATGACACGGGCATCAAAGCCGCGTCCTTCAATGCGAGGGGCAAGCCAGCGCAAGCGGGTCGCGGCTCGTTTGTGCGACTTCAACATAAGGAGACAATGACGGTGAGAAAGAGGCGCGGCACGGCAAGGCAGATGCTGCTGGTCTGGGGCTTGGCGTTCAGCGCCGTCGCGCACGCCGACGACGCGCCGCCCGCGCCGCTGATGGAGGGGCCGGCCGTCACGCTACCGCGCGAAGGCCCAGCGTCGTCGACATCGAACGGTGTTGTCTCTGGCAGTCATCTGAACTTTGTGTTCCGCAATTATTCGGACGCGCTCGACGTCGAGGGCGGTCCGCACAGCCATGCATGGGTGCAGGGCATGATGGCGAACTTCGAGTCGGGCGACACGGGTGGCCTGATCGGCTTCGGCGTGGCCGCGTCGCTGTACGCGGCGCTCAAGCTTGACGGCGGCGCGGGGGCGGACAATATGGTGCACGTGGCGAACGGCGGGGGGAGCAATCAGGTGGCGTGGGCGTACCCTGGCCTCTACAATGTGAAGGCGCGCGTCTCGAACACCGTGTTCAGGTATGGCCTGCAGGCTGTCGACAACCCGTTTATGGCGCCTCATGACAACCGGGCGCTGCCGCCCACGTTCCTTGGCACCACGATCCTGGGCAAGCCATTTAGCTCCGCGATGTTCGAGGCTGGCAGCTTCACAAAGAACGTCGCACGCGGCCAGACGACGCTCACCCGTCTTAGGACGCAGTACGGTGACACGCCCATCAGTCGCCTGAGCTATGTCGGCGGCAAGTGGGACCATTCTCCGCACGGCGAACTCGTGCTGTACGCAAACCAAGCCGACGATGTCTGGCGCCAGTACTACGCGTCGGTGAAGCACAGCCTCGGCAGCACCCACACGCTCAGATGGACAGGCGCAGGCAACGTCTACTCGACGCATGACACCGGCCGCGCGCGGCAGGGTTCGATCAACAACAACGCCTACAGCCTGTCGCTAGCCGCGCAACATGGTCCGCACGAGTTGCTGCTCGGCTATCAGCAGATTCTCGGTGACCAGTTCTTTGACTACCTGAACGAAACAGACGGCATCGCGCTGGCCAACTCCGCGGACGCCGACTACAACGCGCCGCACGAAAAGTCGGTGCAGCTGCGTTACACATTCTACGGCGAGCAAGCTGGTCTGCCGGGCTTCAAGGCGATGATTTGGGCTGTGACGGGGTGGGGGGCAGACGGCAGCGCGGGCGCGGCGAATGACCCGGGAAAATCGAGCGTCTACTGGAGCAACGGCGCGCCGGTGCAGGGCCGTCATCACGAGTTCGGCGTCAACCCATCGTACACTTTCCGCAGCGGTAAGCTCAAGAACGCCAAGGTCGAGTTCATCGCGATGTGGCACCACGGTTCCGCCCACTATTCGGAAGCGACAAGTCGCGAATATCGGTTGCTCGTCAGCGTGCCACTGAATGCCTTCTGAGCTGGGCATGCGCGGTGTTCACAACCTCGACAGCATCCGCAGACCGTGTGGGGCTCCGGCCGTGGCGGCCACGGTCCACCGCCGTATGAGTCCCTCGCGGTCCGTCGCAATAGGAGGACAGGTATTGTCAGGGCGTTGTCAACTTAGGGATGTCGTCGAAGCCGATGCACGAATCGACAGCGATTCAAAAAGTATGAGACGGAGTTTGGGCAACGTGGGTGAATTCACGCCATTGAGCAAAGTGCACCGCGAGCTGTTTGCGAAAGAGCGGCGCGCGCAGCAAATGTCGTTTGAGTGCGAAGTGTTGCCGGATTGACCCGAAGCTCGAGAGGAAGGTTTGCGTGCGCGCTGGGTCGCGAAAGCCCCGCATGCGCCGCTCGCGCTCCCGCGTCGGCTGATGGCTGTTCTCCGCGCGGTTGTTGCCCCGAGCCGCTGCTTTGACGAACACATGCTTCACATTGGCCAGCGCCGCGATGTCGGCTTTAGCCGCCGGATAGCTGCGCAGTTGATCGGTCACGATCTTGTGCGGCACCGGGTTCGAGCGCAGCACGTGCTTGAAGAAGCGCTTGGCGGCCGCCTTGTCGCGCCGCTTCTGCAGCAGGATGTCGATTTCCGCGCCATGCGCTTCGACGGCGCGCCACAGCAGGTACTGCTCACCGCGCAGGCTCACGAACATCTCGTCGAGGTGCCACGTGCTACCGGGCTTGCGGCGTGCCGCTTTGACCCGGTGAGCAAAGCCCGCGCCAAACTTGTCGCACCAGCGGCGGATCGTCTCGTAGCCGACTATCTGTCAACGCCGGTTTAAATGTGACCCACCGGGGATGCGGCTATTTTCTTGGACTGTTTTACGTCGTTAACCCGAGGCTTTCACGGTACTCGATGGGGCTGAGATAGCCAAGGGAGCCCTTGATCCGCTTTTCGTTGTACCAGCGAATGTAGGCGTTCAGTGCCTCTACGAATTGCACGATGGTCGTCGAACGCCAGTCCCCTGGATAGAACATTTCGGTCTTCAGCCTTCCGAAGAATCCCTCACAGGCCGCATTGTCTGGTGAGCAGGCTTTACGCGACATGGATCGGATCAGATTAGCCTTTGCAACTCGCGATAGCCAGCCAGGCCAACGGTAGTGGCCACCCCGATCGGAATGTACGATCGGCTTCTCATCGTCCTCGGTCACGGTCTCGATAGCCGCATCTAACATGGTATTCACGAGCTCGGCGTCGGGGCTTGTGCCAATCGACCAACTGACTACCATGCCATCGAAGCAGTCGATCATCGGCGATAGATATACCTTCCCGGCCGGGATCTGGAACTCGGAGATATCCGTCAGCCACTTTTCGTTGGGGGCGGTAGCGTGGAAATCGCGATTGATGATGTTATCTGGGGCAGGGCTAATTTCCCCGACATAAGAACGATATCGGCGCCGCTTGGGCCTCGCCGCGTAGAGGCCGCCTTGTTTCATGAGGCGACGCACGACTTTCTCCGATAGAAACACGCGTTGTCTGCTGAGCGCTGCCTGCACCCGACGATAGCCGTAGGATCGGTGATTGTCCTCGAAGATTTCCGCAACGGTACGACGAACTTCGGCATATTTGTCGGCAACCCGCATGGGCGACCGATGGTAGAAATAGGAGCTGCGCGCCAAGTCCAGCTGCTCAAGCAGCTCAGCCAAAACGTACTGCTCTCTCAGGGCGTCAACCAGCGTCGTCTTCTCCCGGTTGCTCAGGAGTTGCAGGTCGACGCCCAGGTCTTTTTTTAGGAGTTCATTCGCCTTCTTCAACAGGTCCTGTTCAAGCTGCAGATTGCGAATTTTGCGCTGGAGCGCTTCGACCTGCCGTTCCAGTTCGTCCCGATCTGTCTCTGCGGGCGAGCCTTTGTCGCGTTTCATGGATGCAGGAGCCTCTCGGCCGAGTAACTGGTTCTTCCAGTTGTACAGCGTCACCCTGTCGACGTCCAGCTTTCGGGCCACCGCCTCTGCACTTCCTTCCCGTGTGCACAGTTCGTACACCGCAGCCTGCTTGGACACCAATGAAGCAGTTGGTCGACCGGCCTTGCCAACCACGCATTTCCTGGTTTCCGGATAGCGCTCGCGAACCCACTCCGTTAGTATCTGGCGACAGGGATAGCCCAATGTCCTGAGGGTGAAGGCGAAGCAGCGCCCGTGGTTGACGTAATGCTCGAGTGCTACGTTCTTCTGTTCTTCTGAGTACTTCGGCTTTACGCGAACATACCCCCTCTGCAGATCGCCAATCTTCTCGAATTCGTTACACCACGCCTTGAGAGAATTCTTCGTCGGGTAACCCAACTGGCGAATGGTCGCTTTGCTGCGCTTCCCGAGTTTCAGGTACAGCTCGACCGCCCGAACGCGTTCTTGGTATGAATACATGGACTACCTTCAAAGTAGTCCAAGATTTTGTCCGCATCCCCACCTTCCGGCGTATCGCCGAAGTAAATCTGACCCACCCAGGCTCCGTGTCACGCGGCGGCTTTCGCGCCTGCGCGTGTAGTTTGTCCAGCTTTCCGTTTGTCCTTCAGCCGATAGCTTTCGCCTGCAATCTGCACGATGTGCGCGTGATGCAGCAGCCGGTCGAGCATCGCCGCAGTCAGCGTCTGGTCGTCGGCAAATGCCGTGGCCCACTGCGTAAATGGCAGGTTGCTCGTCAACACGATGGCTCCGCGCTCGTATCGCTTGGCCACCACGTTAAAAAACAGATTGGCTTCCTCGCGTCCAAACGGCAGGTAGCCGATTTCATCGATAACCAGCAGCTTCGGGCCAACCACGGCGCGGTTAAAAAACTCCCGCAGCCGGTTCTGCTGCCGGGCCGTGGCCAACTGCATCATCAAGTCGGCGGCGGTGGTGAAGCGCGTCTTGATTCCTGCCTGTGTCGCCCGATACGCTAGAGCGCAGGCGATGTGCGTTTTGCCCACGCCAGACGGCCCAAGCAGCACGACGTTCTCGGCCCGTTCGATAAACGCCAGCCCGGACAGTTCCTGGATTTGGGCTCGCGGTGCGCCGCTGGCGAAGCCAAAGTCGTATTGCTCCAGCGTCTTGATGCCCGGCAGGGAGGCCATCTTGGTCAGCGTCTGGCGCTTGCGTTCCTCTCGGGCATCCCGTTCGGTCAGCAGTAGCTGTTCGAGGAAGTCGGCGTGACTGGCATCAGCGTTGGCAGCGCTCTGGGCCAGCACGCTCCAGTCGCTCCCGATGCGGTCCAGTTTCAGTTCGTCGCACAGCCCTGCAATGCGTTCATGCTGGAGATTCATGCTGCCACCTCCAGCAAGGCGTCGTAGACCGACAGCGGATGCTGCAGGCTTTCGCTCGGCAGCACTCGCTTAAGCCGCGTCGGTACCGGGGCTGCAATCGAGGTCGACACCGGTAATGGCAGCAGTGCCGCTTGCTCTAACGGCAGTCGAACCGACGGTTTCTCTTTCGTCGTGGCATGCACCCGGACATTCGCCACCTCGGCCAGCCAGCGGCCAATATGGCCGTTAGCCGCCTCGACATCCAGCTTCAGGCCAGATTGCTTGAGCGTCGCCGCCAGCGGCACCACGAAGCTCTGCTTCAGATAACGGTTGAAGCGCTCGACCTTGCCCTTGGTCTTGGCACGGTACGGCCTGCATACCTTCGGCGTAAATCCATACGTTTCCGCCAGCGCCAACATCTCGCCGTTCCAGCGATGATGACCATCGCCGTAAGCATCGCGTTCGACGATGACCGACTTGGCGTTATCGAACAGCACATGCTCGGGCGTGCCGCCGAAGTAGATGAAGGCTTCACGCAGACACTCACACAACGTCGTGGCATCCTCGCCGCTCGTGAAACGCACGTACGTCGCCCGGCTGTAGCCCAACGTGGCGACCAGCGCCAGCAACGGTGACCTGCCGCGCCGGATGGTGGTGAAGTCTGCTTGCATCTGTCGGCCTGGCGGCGTCTCGAAGCGCACGACTGGTTCCGGCTCCGCGTTCCTGTATGGCGCGAGGAACACCTTGAGTTGGCTGATACCGCCGTCGTAGCCTTTATCTCGCAGCTCACGCAGTAACACCGTTGCCGGAATCCAGTGCGGCCGCGCCGCCTCGATTCGCTCAAGCAGGTACGCCTTGAACGCATCCAGTTTGGTTGGCCGAGGCTCTCGCTCCTTATACCGGCTAGCCTCCTGGTCGCGCAGATATCGCCGGACCGTGTTCCGCGAGACACCCATCTGTCTCGCTATCTCTCGCACCGGCGATCCACGCCTTGCCAATACCTTGATTTCCACTGCTTGCTCCTGAGTCAGCATCGGCGGCAAAAGCCACCATCCTCCCCCAGGTGGGTCAGATTCACTTCGGCGGGTGGGTCAGTTTTACATCGGCGCTAACAGGCATTGGCTGGGGCGCGTGAGCTGGCTGTTGAATCCGCTGATGGAAGCTGTGCGTGCCTACGCGCTGGGCGGCACCAAGGTCCACGGCGATGACACACCATTGCCGGTGTTAGAGCCCGGGCGAGGTAGCACCAAGACTGGACGGCTCTGGGTATACGTGCGAGATGACCGGCCGTGCGGCTCCAATGAGGCACCTGCCGTTTGGTTTGCTTACACGCCTGATCGACGGGGTGAGCACCCACAGCGACATCTGGCAAGCTTTAGCGGGGTGCTGCAAGCCGATGCGTTTGCCGGTTACGCGCCACTTTATGAAAACGACAGCATCCGCGAAGCGGCGTGCATGGCGCACGCGCGACGCAAGATCTATGACCTGCATGCGGTACGCCCCAACGCCATTACAGAAGAAGCTCTGCACCGCATCGGCGAGCTATATCGCATAGAAGCCGAAATCCGGGGCAAACCACCGGACGAGCGACGGCAAGTGCGACAGGCACAGGCTGTCCCTCGGCTCGAAGCGTTACGGCAGTGGTACGAATCAGTGCTGCCAACACTCTCTGCGAAGTCCGACACCACCCGCGCGATTCAGTACTCCCTGAACCGCTGGCCCGCGCTCGCCTATTACTGCGAGGACGGGCAGGCGGAGATCGATAACCTGATTGCCGAGCGTGCGCTGCGCGGCGTGGCGATTGGCCGCCGCAACTATCTGTTTGCCGGCGCCGACTCGGGCGGTGAGCGTGCCGCGGCGATGTACAGCCTGATCGGCACGGCACGCTTGAACGGCATCAACCCGGAAGCCTACCTCGCCTACGTGCTCGAGCGCATTGCCGATCACCCGGTCAATCGGATCGACGAGTTGCTGCCATGGAACGTGGCCCAGCAACTGCCCGACACCGCGAAGCTCGAGCCGATCCGATAACCGGCTATCACTGCCGCGTCAACGACTCGTACTACGGTACTGATCGAACGCTTACCCTGCCCATGAACGGAGGTAAAGCGCTGCAATTGGCGCGCCGACTTAAAGCGGCGCATCACCTTCTCCCGCACCCGCGTAGGCTGATGCGAATTCTCCGCCCGGTTGTTCAATCCTTTATGCTGGCGGTGTTCGACCCTTAGCCCGAGCTCGCGGTGGGCCGCCGCGTAGCTGCGCAGTTTGTCCGTGATGATCACGCGCGGGCGACCATCGCGCTTGAGCAACTTGCGCATGAGCCGCTTGGCGGCGGCCGTGTCGCGACGGCTTTGCACCAGCACCTCAAGCACAGCGCCGTGCTCGTCGAGCGCCCGCCACAACCAGTGCTTTTTGCCGTGGATCGTCACCACGACCTCGTCAAGGTGCCACTTGTCGCCGCGCTCCGGCGTCGTCGAACGAATGCGCCGGGCGATCGACAGACCAAACTTCGTCGCCCAGCACCGTCCCGTTTCGTACGTGAGTTCGATCCCGCGGGCGGCCAGCATCTCCTCAATCATGCGCAGGCTCAGCGGGAACCGGTAATACAGCCACACTGCGTCAGCTGATGACGTCGGGCGGAAAACGGTAGCCTTTGAATGAGATCACGACCTCGCTTGAGCGCGCGGGGCTGACTGAGGATTTTTTCATGCCGCATTCTATCCTCCACCGCCTAACAACCTGACAATACCCGCGGAACAATTCGACGGTCTGCTGGCGCCTCAAGTGCAACGGTAAGCGAGAGCCTTGGCTAAGAAGATGATGCGGCGTAGCGAGTTTCAAGAGCGCGGGACAGTTGCCAGGGGTAAGAACAGCGTAAGCGGCGAGGCGGGCAAGGCAATGAAGCCATGATGCTGGTAGAACGCTGCTGCCGTCTCGTCCTTGGCATCCACTATCAGGGCAAAGGCGGCAATCTCTGAACGGGCCGCCCGCTCGAGCGCATCGGCCAGCAGCGCACCGCCGAGACCTTGCCCCCTGAACTCCTGATCGACTGCCAAGCGGCCCATGCGAATTGCTGGCACGCTCGGATAACGTGGCAACTTCTTACCAGTGCTGGCCGGAAGGTCGGCCAGCAGAATGCTTGCCGATGCCAAGGTATAGTAACCAGCGACGCGCTGCCCGTGCGCCAAAGCTACGAAACAGGCGGCCACGCGGCGGCGGATGTCTTGGTTGACTTGTTCTCGCAGATAGCGATTGAGCGGCTCCGAATCGCTATTGAACCCGGATCGGTCATGTTCTGCATCGAGAGACGCAAGAAGAAACGGTGCGTGGCTCATTCAGTGCGCAGCAACTTCCGACGGCGAGCGAGGGCACGCTCCAAGGCCGGAGCCGGTTCCGGTGGCGATAGCAGCGCTTGCGCGAAACATTCCTGATCAGCCAGAGACAGACGGATCACTTCGGCTTGCTCGATGGCACGCTGCGCTGCGTCCTGCACGGCGGACACCACGAAATCGGTCATGGTGCGCCCCTGAAGTTCAGCGGCGCGTTTGAGCATCGAATGCAGATCCGTGCTGATTCGGGCTTCAAGGCGGGCGGTAGAGATGGCAGCGGGCATGATTTTATCCTCCTGATGTCAATCATACGGCAAATTGCCGTACATGGCAAGGCAGAGCTTTCGAGTGAAAGGAACATCCCCCGTCCGGAGTTGGCGACTGTCCGCGGGAATTGCCGCGACCAATTTCCATGGACGTGGCGACAACCGACTCGAAAGAGTGCGCTCGTGAGCGCACGGTTCCTCTTCTCTTCTCACATCCCAGCGAGCCGCGCCCCGACGAAGCCGCCCACCGCTCCCGCCAGAAACGCAACTCCGATCACCACGAGAATGAATCGCTGCGCCTGACGCTCAAGTGACGCATTTGCACTCGAGAGCTGTGCGGCGCCGCCGTTAAGCTGCGCCCCAATTCGCGCCGCCGCTATCAATCCCGCTGGTATTGTCAGGTTGTTAGGCGGTGGAGGATAGAATGCGGCATGAAAAAATCCTCAGTCAGCCCCGCGCGCTCAAGCGAGGTCGTGATCTCATTCAAAGGCTACCGTTTTCCGCCCGACGTCATCAGCTGACGCAGTGTGGCTGTATTACCGGTTCCCGCTGAGCCTGCGCATGATTGAGGAGATGCTGGCCGCCCGCGGGATCGAACTCACGTACGAAACGGTACGGTGCTGGGCGACGAAGTTTGGTCTGTCGATCGCCCGGCGCATTCGTTCGACGACGCCGGAGCGCGGCGACAAGTGGCACCTTGACGAGGTCGTGGTGACGATCCACGGCAAAAAGCACTGGTTGTGGCGGGCGCTCGACGAGCACGGCGCTGTGCTTGAGGTGCTGGTGCAAAGCCGTCGCGACACGGCCGCCGCCAAGCGGCTCATGCGCAAGTTGCTCAAGCGCGATGGTCGCCCGCGCGTGATCATCACGGACAAACTGCGCAGCTACGCGGCGGCCCACCGCGAGCTCGGGCTAAGGGTCGAACACCGCCAGCATAAAGGATTGAACAACCGGGCGGAGAATTCGCATCAGCCTACGCGGGTGCGGGAGAAGGTGATGCGCCGCTTTAAGTCGGCGCGCCAATTGCGGCGCTTTACCTCCGTTCATGGGCAGGTTTCGAACCTGTTCATGGGGTGCCGCTATCACCGCAATGCCGAGCATAAACGCGCGGTGCGCACCCAGGCCTTCGCCGCCTGGGAATGGGCTTGTTCCGCCCGCATGGCGGCGTAACGGGCGTCGCATCCTACGCCGCACCTGCCATGGCGCCTTGGCTCGTTTTCAACCAAACAACCTGACAGTACCGGCGGCGCATGAGCCGTTTGGCGGCGGCCGTGTCGCGACGGCTTTGCACCAGCACCTCAAGCAATGCGCCGTGCTCGTCGACCGCTCGCCACAGCCAATGTTTTTTGCCGTGGATTGTCACGACCACCTCGTCAAGATGCCATTTGTCGCCGCGCCTCGGGGACGTCGATCGAATACGCCTGGCGATGGCCAGACCGAACTTCGTCGCCCAGCACCGTACCGTCTCGTAGGTCAGCTCAATCCCCCGCGCGGCCAACATTTCCTCGACCATGCGTAGACTCAGCGGAAACCGATAATACAGCCACACCGCATAGCTGATAATGTCAGGCGGAAAACGGTAGCCTTTGAACGAGATCGCCGCGTCGCTCGAGCGCTGGGGGTGACTGAAGATTTTTTCATTTCGCATTCTATCCTCCCACCTCCCCCATCCGAACAACCTGACAATACCTCGATCCGCGCTCTGGTCCATGAGGCCTAGGCGGATTCAACCGGTCGTCGCAACACCATTGATCGACGAGGCGTTGCGTGAGAAGAAGTGCAAAGCAGGTATATCGGTTGTCAGGGCGAGCAGCGATGTACTCTCCGGGCGCACCCTCGCTTGGACATGAAATCGAGCGACGTTTTTGGCAACAAATCGCGACCGGCATTACAAGCGAGAAAGCGGCGGAGGCGGTGGGCGCATCTCAAGCGGTAGGCTCGCGCTGGTTCCACTATCATGGCGGCATGCCACTATTCATGTCGAAACCTATTTCGGGTCGATACTTGTCGTTCGCTGAGCGAGAAGAGATAGTATTGCTTTCTGTCCAAGGCCTCGGTGTGCGCGAGATCGCCCGCCGTATCCGACGAAGTGCGTCAACCGTATCACGAGAGCTCACGCGCAACGCGGCGACACGTGGCGGTAGCCTCGAGTATCGTGCTTCGGTCGCGCAGTGGAAGGCGGAACGGTTTGCCAAACGGCCAAAGCCAGCGAAGCTGGCGACAAATGCGCGGCTGCGTCAATATGTGCAGGAGCGCCTGGAAGGCAAGGTTCATGACGCTGATGGCCATGAAATTGCCGGGCCCAAGCAGGCACCGTTCAAGGGGCGAAATAAACCGCATCGCGGCGAGCGAAGGTGGGTCAAGGGCTGGTCACCTGAACAAATCGCTAATCGCTTGCAGGTATATTTCCCGGATGACGAATCTATGCGCATCTCTCACGAAGCCATTTATCAAGCTCTTTATATTCAAGGGCGCGGCGTGCTCAAGCGTGAGCTGGTGGGCTGCCTGCGCACCGGCCGCGCGTTGCGCGTTCCCCGAGCAAGAGCGCGTGCCAAGGCGTGGGCGCATGTCAGCGAGGAGGTGATGATTTCCAGCCGGCCGGCAGAGGCGGAAGATCGTGCTGTGCCGGGCCATTGGGAAGGCGACCTGCTCATTGGCCTGAATCGTTCCGCCATTGGGACGCTGGTGGAAAGATCAAGCCGGTTCACGATGCTCGTGCACTTACCTTGTGAGAAAGGCTATGGACTTATTCCACGCACCAAAAACGGACCCGCGCTGGCCGGCTACGGAGCTGTCACGATGGCCAACGCACTCAAGAAGACCGTGGTGGACCTGCCTGCCCACTTGTGGCGATCGTTGACTTGGGATCGTGGCAAGGAGCTGTCCGATCACGCACGTTTCACCATCGAATCCGGCGTGAAGGTGTTCTTCGCTGACCCGCACAGCCCATGGCAGCGTGGTACGAACGAAAACACTAACGGCCTTCTACGACAATACTTTCCAAAAGGCACGGATCTGTCTCGCTGGAGTGCTCGAGAGATCCAGGCTGTTGCGAACACGTTGAACTCCAGGCCCCGCAAAACGCTTGGCTGGAAGACGCCTGCGGAAGCCTCGCACGGGTACCTAAAATCTGTTCAACAATCCGATGTTGCGACGACCGGTTGAATCCGCCCTATGCGCCATGATCACCGTGATCGGATGCAAGCGCGAACCCATGAGCCGAGACTATCGATCCGTACTGGAAAAGCATTCCGTCTGGGTTCGCATCAGCCCAGGCCAGAAAATGGTGGGCATGGTCGAACTGATAGAAGCCAGCGCCCATGTTCATGTCGCGAATCTCGTCGTTTCTCCCGCCGCGCAACGGCGCGGCTTGGGGGAGCCTGCTACTTCAGTTTGCCGAGTCGGAGGCACACTGCCTTCGGCTCCCCGAAGTTCGCCTTCTCATGAGCTGCGAGATGCAATCCAACCAGCGATTCTACGAGCGCCGTGGCTACGCGATTGTCCGTACCGAGCGCATTCAGGGACTCGATATTGCGGTCCTGACCATCCAGCCAGGAGGGGCTGCCCGGGCATGATCATCCGTCTTTCCAAAGCCGCCACGGTCAGCGCGATGGCCCTGCTTGCCTCGCTGGTGGCCATCAATAACATCACCGATTACGCGACCAATTTCGCTTTCGTACGCCATGTGTTCCTGATGGATACAACGTTTCCTGGCAGCGGCATCCGGTATCGGTCCATCGACCAGACGTGGGTTCATCATGCGGGCTATATCGCCATTATCGTGATGCAGACCCTCACGGCGGGGTTGTGCTGGACGGGCGCAGCCAGGCTATTGCGCACACGCCACGCGGTTGACGCAACGTTCCGCTCGGCCCGGGCCTGGGCCGTCTCAGGACTTACGCTGGGTTTTCTGACCTGGCAGGTCAGCTTCATGACGATCGGTGGTGAATGGTTTGGCATGTGGATGTCGACGCAGTGGAATGGCCTCGAAAGCGCGTTTCGCTTCGTCGTGACGTTCCTGCTCGCACTCATCTATCTGATCGTGCCGAACGATGGCACCGGTGCGGACGCCACACCGCACTGAATCTTCCGGCAGAACCCGTCGGACTCAAGGCCATGCCCGGAAATTCGCCGCCACCGTGTGCGAGCGGCCACGCCGCGAAACAGGCGGCTGGCGACCCGTTCTCGAACGGAGCCCGGACTGGTCGCAGATCGTGTGAGTCGGCGCAAATGCAATGCGCGCAATGCGGCGCACACATGAACTGGCCGCTTAATTTGGTTGGCTGTTCCGTTGCTTCCCGGCCCCACCTGACGCGTCGGTTCGCGGCGGGAACAGCCAGCGCGATCCATACGATGTCTATAAGAGGCTACGGGGAGTCGTCCTGCTGCTTGTGTTCGACGGGTATTTATCTCAGTTGCGCCTTCGCAGGGCGATGACGATACTCCCTTGACGATGATGACTGTCAGTCATTGCATAGCATACCCAAGCAGGGTTAGCCCTCCTTAATGGGATACTCATTCACCGGTACATATTTTCCGAAGTTAAAACATGAAATCCCTACCGTTAGGTAGGTACAACATGACAATTCCGGAATGGGGCCCCGGTGCGTTGGCTGAGCTAATGTTGGATCTGGTGTACGGGAGTGGGTAGCGGAAACGGAGGGAGGCGGTGGCGATTGCAGGAGAATGTTGCTTTCCAAGGTAACAAACTCAGCAATCAATCCACCACCATGGTCAAACGTAATCGGGAAGCGGACGGCAGTCAAGCCGCGGCAGCAGAAATCACGGGGCCTGTCGGGCTGGACGATCTGATCCAGGAAGGCGCGCGGCAGATTATCCGGCAAGCAATCGAGGCGGAATTGAAGGTTCTGTCGCGATAACGAAGTTGCGCGGAAGCGAAGCCAGGGGCGCGTTGGTTTTTACGCGGCCAGTGCATAGAATTGCTAAGCAGGGGACGCACGGCGTCCCTTTGGGGCAAACATCTGCCCTTTGCGAATCATGTGCATGGCCTCGATGCCGCCCAGGACGATGCGGGCACAACGGAAATTCTGGAAACCCAGCATCGGTCTGACGCGCCGTTTGATCGCGCGGTGGTCCTGCTCGACAAGGTTGTTCAGGTACTTGTTCTGGCGGATTTCGATGGGCGTCTCGCGCTGGGCGCCCAGCGCGGCGCGGTTCGCCCCGCTTTTGTCAACGGTGACGGTCTTGGGCGTGCCCCGCCCGGCGATGGCTTTTTCGAAGAACCGGCGCGCGGCGGCGGTATCGCGGCGTGCGCATAGCAGAAAATCAATGGTGTGGCCCGCCTTGTCCACCGCCCGGTAGAGGTATTTCCACTGGCCTCTGACCCGAATATAAGTCTCGTCCATGCGCCAGCTCTCACCGACTGGGCGCAGGCGGCGACGTATCGCTTTCTCGAAAACCGGCAGCAACTTGATCACCCAGCGATGGATCGTCGAGTGGTCCACCGCCACGCCTCGCTCGGCCATCATTTCCTCCAGATCTCGCGAGCTCAGCGAATAGGCTACGTACCAGCGCACGCACTGCAACATAACCTCCAACGGGTAGTGCAACCGCTTCAGGACCTTGGCGATGCCTGCGGGCAAGGGCTTTCTCGGCGGTGTGGCTGCATGCTTCATCGACTGGGTTCCCAGTGCTCGAAACCGTGGAGTCTACCTGACTACCCCTATTGCGACGGAACCGAGTGTCTCCCGAAGCGGGGTCACCTGGTGTGACCCTCATCAATGCGTATTTCGGTGATGGTGATCAGTTGTTCCGGCGAACGTGATCAGTATGGAAGGTGGTGCTGCGCGGTCAATGTATTATAACTAAGGTGATCACGATCAGGACGCGCCAGGCTGCTTGCCGTTGGACTTTCGCATCGTTTCGCCCTTCAACGGCAGCTTGTGAGCCTGATGGACGAGTCGGTCGAGGGGTATTGTCAGGTTGTTAGGCGGGGGAGGATAGAATGCGGCATGAAAAAAACCTCAGTCAGCCCCGCGCGCTCGAGCGAGGTCGCGATCTCATTCAAAGGCTACCGTTTTCCGCCCGACATCATCAGCTACGCAGTGCGGCTATAGGGCACCTCGAATTACCGGCGTGTGTTCTAAACTCGCGGTGATGGGGCCAAGCTTAAGCGCATTTGCGAGCTACGCGAGGTTGGTGGGGCGATTTTTTCGCCTCTTGGCTCCCGCCGCGGGCCGCTTTGGGCCGCTCCAAGCCCATTTGGGGCCTCAGAATGGCCGGGGACCCGCCTGCTTGAGCGAGCACAGGCGCCGCAGGTTGTACGTGGCGGCTTTCCAGTGCAGACGCAGCGTCGCCCGTGCCAGGCCGATGCTACGCAGGGCCTTGCCGCCCATCTGCGCCAGACTGGCGAACACATGCTCGACGCGGGCAGGTTCTGCGAAAACTGACATCGGCTGCGACGTCGGCAACGACAGTTCCACCAGCATTTGCGGCCGTTCTCCTCTCACACCACCATATACCGGCCTGCCCGGTTTGACACCCATCGGCCACTCAAAACTTCCACGCCGCCGACACCGAGCCGGCGATATCCGCATTGCCTGCCTTGTAGAGATTGGTCGACAGCGCCGCACCCAGCGCCAAGCGCTGACCTACCTGGTACGACAGGCCCGCCTGCAACCCAAGGCTGTCGCGTCCCACCACCTCACTGCGCGTGGTGAAGTTCGCTGACGGATTGCCGGCAAACGACGCGCTTTGCGTGAGCGAGCCGTCCGTCAGCTCGTGATTCCACGTCGCCTGCACGTTCGCGACGAGCGTATTGCCCGCCGCCAGCGGCAGCGCAACGCGCACCTCACCGCCCACGCGCGAGCGCAGCGAATTAAACGTCTTGTCACCCAGCGTCAGATTCACGCCACTCGCATTGGACTCGGTCAGCGACGGCCGATACACCATCGTGTAATCGAGCGCCGCAACCGGCCCCGCACTCACCGCACTCGTCAGTGGCCAGCGCCAGCCGCCACCGAGCGTGCCCGAGACCGTCGCCCCCGTCCAGGTGCCGCGCGGCGTGGCCGTGTAACCGTTCACCGCGATCGTGCGATCCATGCGGCCGTCTTCGACACCCACGCGTGCCAGTGCAAACGCCTGCGGGCCGCTCGTCAGATCCGGGGCATACCGGGCATGCACGCCGAGATCAACCGCTGTGGTCTTGCCGGTGGCCGGCGTTGCGCTGTCGAGTCGTGTCGACTGACCGCTGATCGCCCCGTGTGCACCGATGGTCCACTCGCGATCCTCTCCGGTCACTTTTTCCATCCCAAAGACAACACCGTAGCTGTTGCCGCTTGAGCCACCTGCGCCCACTGTACTGCCGCTCTGAGTGCGCCAGTAGCTGCTGCCAAACGGCATCGCGAAGGTGCGCCAGTTGCTGGCAAGCGGGCGGGTGGGTACCTCGTCACTACCGCCGCTATCACCATCACCGCCGGCATCGCGCGCGGACGACATGCCGGCGTTCACTGCCGCTGAGACCAGATTCGTCATCTGCCGCTCACGCACCAGAGCGCCCGCAAACATCGCGCCATACGCTACAGGAGAGAGCTGCTTTAACGCCGGCGCAATCGCGCTGCCGTCTGCCGCCGAGAAGTCGAGCGCCGCAAACAGCGGCTGCATATCGGCTCCCGCGCTGCCTGCACTACCTCCACTGCCCGTGATCCTGTCGAGCGCGGCGCCCACCTGGCGCGTATTACCGTCCACGCCGTACTGCGCATAGGCGTTCGCCGCCCGCGAAATCGCCACGCGATAGGTGTTCGCGTCCAGTGCCGTCGCAGTGGCGTTAACCGTCGGTGAGGCGAGCGTCGTCGTCACCAACGCGAACGCGCCCGTCAGGCTCGTTGCATTCAGCCACTGGTCCGAGCTCACACTGAAGCCGTTTGCGTACCAGCCACGTTGCGGCGCAATCGCCAGTGTACCGTCAAGCATCGCGTGGCCCGCCACGATCAGGCGGCTGAAGTTGCCGTTGCTCCCCACCGAAGCCAGCAGACGACCGGTACCAGTCTGTACATAGTCACCGGCGATGCTGATGAACTCCCCAGCGAGCAGCGGCGCCACCGTGCCCTCATTGGTGAACACACCGCCGGTATTGAGCTGATAATGGCTGTTGCCTGAGAGCGTCGCGCCATTGGCGACGTAAACATCGAAGACCTGATGGTCGCCGTTGATCTGCGTCGTGCCGCCCAGCATCGAGAGCGACAGATTGTTGAGACCGGCGATATTGCCGTCAAAACGCAGATTGAATGACGCATCGGGCTGCGAGGTCGCCCGCCCGGCCGCATCGGGCGTCAGACCAAAATTCAGCTGCGTGAGAAGCCAAGCGTTGCTGCTATCACGTTGCGCGTACGACGACAGAATGTCGCCGTACAGTGAAGCGCCGCGCATCACGTTGATCTGTCCGACGTAACCGCTCTCCGACATATAGAGCGAGGCATATTGCCCGGCGAGCCGGCCGGTCACATCGACCTGCCCGACCAGCGGCCCCGCCAACTCGGCCAGCATCGGCAACGCCCCCGCGTTATTCCTCCGAATATAGGAGCCCCGGTATTCAGTGTCGTCGCCCAGCATGTTATGGCCGAAGTCGAAGCTCGCGGCGATGCCGTGCTCGCCGAGCGCCTGGACGTCGCCGCGCTGCACGAACGTATGATCTTTGCCGTACGCGAACATCACGCCACGCCCGTACGCACCGTCAGCATAGACACGCGTGCCCGGCAAAATCGTCACCGTATTGCCCGCCCCGTCAACACGAATGCCGGCGTTACCCGCGCCCGCCGACAGGAGATCGGCGCGCTGCGTGACGTGGTTGTAGCTGCCGTAAATATGCAGGCCCAGCCCGAGCGTCGCGGTGTTATAGGCGCCTGACACATATGCCGTGCCATCCGCACTGCGGGCATAGAACGGGCTGTCGTTGACCGTGGTGACGTTATCGTTATAGATCGAGCGACCGAAAAAATTGCGCCGGTCGATGTCATAACCCAAGTCCTGCAGTGCCGCCAGTTCCGCCTCCATGAACGCCGTGTAGTTCCGGTAGTTCTGATGGCTCATCAGACTGTTCTTCAGCTCGATATGCGACATGAACGGTGGGTCTTTCGGATCCACCTCGACGGGGAGCCCCTTCATCGCGTTGTCGAGCACTTCATTCACGTTTGTGCCGGTAAAGTAAGCTTTATTGGTACGCACATCGAAGCCGCCCGCCACCGGCGAGGTCGAGCCGGCAGTGATGATTGCCTGCCCCGGCGACGGGGCATTGCCATTATCATCGCGCAGATGGATCGACCAGTCGTCGAGTACCGAGGGAAAACTCGCGGCGTACGTGCCGCTGACCGGATCACTGGTGGTAATCAGGTTGGCGCCCACGCCCAGCGTGTGCGCCACTTCGTGATAAATTACCGCTGGCACATCCGCCCCCGTATTCAGTGGCAATTGCGACGGAATGTACGGGGCCGCGGAGAACTTCATCGTGCCGATGGAGATTTCGCCATGCGCGCCGAAGAGCGAAGGATTGACCGGACCGTGGCCGATCAACACCTTCGTCACCAGTGTCTGCGGGTCGGTCCCGCTGCTGCCATACGGGCTGTCAGCGTGCGCGCCGTCATCGCTCATCAGGCCGATGTTGATAATCGCGGGACCTTGCCCTGGCATTACCCGAACGATCTCCCCCCAGTAGCGCAACGCCGCCATCGTCTGCGCGTGCTGAATCGCCGAAATCGTGCCTGAAGAAGCAACGGCCACCGTCGGCGTCGACTCACTCCAGCGATAGGCGCCGTCGGCCGGGCTCAGGAAGCGCGCCGTGATAAACGGCTGGCCGCGCGAATCTTCAATATATTCGGTTTCCTCGGCGTTAGCCGCCGGCGCCATCAGGCACAGCGCCGCAAACGCCACGCATGTCATTCGAATGTTTTTCATTTCCTTACCCCCGTGTTGAACCCAGCCGCCCGCTCTGGCGATTTTCAGAAATTACCGGATGCCATTTTACTTAGTCGGTCCTGAACAAATCGATGTCGCGGCGCGCCGGGGTTGCGCAAGCGCGTGTGGGGCCATCCAGATGACTTGCATCACCTTTTTGGCGCGAGCCTGCTGCGATTTCGGCAGCGCGTTGAGCACGTTGCCCAACTTGTGAAACCAACAGCGCTGATGCTTCGTCTGCGTGAACACTTCTTCCATCGCTGCCCGGAATCCCGTCGCACCATCGCCGCAAGCCAGCCGCGGCCCTGACGGCAGACCGCGATTCTTCAGCTCGAGTAGCAGTTCGCTCCACGAGGCCTTCGACTCCCGATAGCCGTCACTGATCGCCACGCGCTCTTTCGTCCCCTCCGGTTTGACACCGATGATCATCAGCAGGCACTGGCCATCGGAATCGTCGCTGCGCACGCCGGTGTCTATGCCGTCAGCCCGCCAGTACACCCAACGTGCCGAGGACAAGTCCCGCCGGTTCCACTGAGCGTGCTCGTCGGCCCATTGCGCCTTCAGACGACTCACCACGTTCGGCGACAGGCCGCCGACCTGGCCGCCCAGCATGATGCCCAGGGCTTCGCTTATGTCGCCCGTCGAGACGCCGCGCAGATAGAGCCACGGCAGCGCAGCCGACACCCGCGGCGAACGGCGCACATACGGCGGCACGAGGCTCGAATTGAACTTCACGCCCGATCCCGAGCGATCGCGGACCTTCGGGACCTGAAGGGCCACGGGTCCAATTGCCGTGACGACGGCACGCTCGGGCAGATAGCCATTGCGCACGACTGCCTGCCGTCCGTCCAGCGTCTTTACGTTCGAATACCGCTCGAGCAATGCCTTCAATTCGGTTCCGTCGCAATAGGGGTAGTCAGGTAGACTCCACGGTTTCGAGCACTGGGAACCCAGTCGATGAAGCATGCAGCCACACCGCCGAGAAAGCCCTTGCCCGCAGGCATCGCCAAGGTCCTGAAGCGGTTGCACTACCCGTTGGAGGTTATGTTGCAGTGCGTGCGCTGGTACGTAGCCTATTCGCTGAGCTCGCGAGATCTGGAGGAAATGATGGCCGAGCGAGGCGTGGCGGTGGACCACTCGACGATCCATCGCTGGGTGATCAAGTTGCTGCCGGTTTTCGAGAAAGCGATACGTCGCCGCCTGCGCCCAGTCGGTGAGAGCTGGCGCATGGACGAGACTTATATTCGGGTCAGAGGCCAGTGGAAATACCTCTACCGGGCGGTGGACAAGGCGGGCCACACCATTGATTTTCTGCTATGCGCACGCCGCGATACCGCCGCCGCGCGCCGGTTCTTCGAAAAAGCCATCGCCGGGCGGGGCACGCCCAAGACCGTCACCGTTGACAAAAGCGGGGCGAACCGCGCCGCGCTGCAGGCGCTGGGCGCCCAGCGCGAGACGCCCATCGAAATCCGCCAGAACAAGTACCTGAACAACCTTGTCGAGCAGGACCACCGCGCGATCAAACGGCGCGTCAGACCGATGCTGGGTTTCCAGAATTTCCGTTGTGCCCGCATCGTCCTGGGCGGCATCGAGGCCATGCACATGATTCGCAAAGGGCAGATGTTTGCCCCAAAGGGACGCCGTGCGTCCCCTGCTTAGCAATTCTATGCACTGGCCGCGTAAAAACCAACGCGCCCCTGGCTTCGCTTCCGCGCAACTTCGTTATCGCGACAGAACCGAGGTATTTCCACTGGCCTCTGACCCGAATATAAGTCTCGTCCATGCGCCAGCTCTCACCGACTGGGCGCAGGCGGCGACGTATCGCTTTCTCGAAAACCGGCAGCAACTTGATCACCCAGCGATGGATCGTCGAGTGGTCCACCGCCACGCCTCGCTCGGCCATCATTTCCTCCAGATCTCGCGAGCTCAGCGAATAGGCTACGTACCAGCGCACGCACTGCAACATAACCTCCAACGGGTAGTGCAACCGCTTCAGGACCTTGGCGATGCCTGCGGGCAAGGGCTTTCTCGGCGGTGTGGCTGCATGCTTCATCGACTGGGTTCCCAGTGCTCGAAACCGTGGAGTCTACCTGACTACCCCTATTGCGACGGAACCTTCCAGCTCATCAACCTGGCAATACCCCCGGGGGCTCTGTGCGTATTGCGTCGGAAGAGCCCTACCGGGTTGACCTATCACGCGACCCCGCGTGTTCATTGCCGCACGTTTTGGCCAGATTGCGCAAGCACAGCGCCGCTGACGGTAGTATCTACTGGCTTTCTCGCTGTTTCTCTGAGGCGCATTTCCATGCACTTCCCGACTATGTCACCCACTAAGTCCGGCCCCGGCGTCGATTTCTCGGCCGGGTTCGCAGAGGCTCACAGCGCCATCTCTGCCGTGCTCGCAGCGCTTGACTTCAACGATGCGCAAGCGGTCGCCGCCGCGCAACTGAGCCTCCAGACGCAAGCGCTGGCGCTCTTTCCCGCCACGTGCTTTGACGGTGTGGACCCCGACAGGGTCGGGCGCGCCCTCGCCGCCCTGATCCTGTCTCATGGGGCCGGGCAACGCAATCAGCCGATGCAGTGGATTGCGTCTAGCGCGAACGACGCCCTCAGGACGCTGTCCGACCGTCTCACGCCCACCGGCCAAGACGCGCTGCTGGGAAGTCTTGAGTACGGTCAAGAAGACAACGAGTTTTCAAAATACTTCGCCGCGGCCGACAGGCATTGTCTGGCCGGCCACCTGCACCACCGATGGGCAGACACGCATCCATTCGCAGGGGGCACCGGCAAGACGTCCGAAGACGCCGCCGCGCAGGCCGCCCCAAGCGCCTGGGCGGCGGCGCAAGCCTATCGGCAGGCTGCTGGCGCCTATGAGCAGGCGGGTGCGGCGGAGCTGGCCACCGGGGCCTGGCAGCGGGTTGTCGACGCCGCCACGCAGGCCGCCGCCGCTTACCTGCGGTCTTATCAGCCGCTGAAGGCGGCCGACGCTTACGAACTGGTCGCCACCGCCAACACGCAGGCGGGGCAGCCCGGGCCGGCCACCGACGCTCGGCGCCGGGCCAGCGCGGCCGCCTTGACCGCCGCCAACGGCTACCTGCTGGCGGGGGCGCCCGCGCAGGCGGCCGACGTCTACGCGCGGGCCGCCGAAATCTGCACGCACACGTATGAGCGCCTCGCGGCGGCGGACGCCTGGCTGAAGGCCGCTGACGCGTACCTGCGCTCGGATCGGCCCGCACAGGCCGTTGCCGCGTACCGGCGCGCCGCCGAGCTGTACACCCATGAGGGGCGCTTCGCATCGGCCGCCGTCGCCTACGTGCGGGGACGTCAGCCCAAAAGCGCGGTGAAGGCCTGGCAGCAGGCCGCCCGCGCTTACACCGAGACGGGCCAGCCCGCGCGGGCCGGCGACGCTTGCCGGTCCCAAGCCGACATTTTCAGCGCAGAGCTGGGTCAGCCTGTGAAGGCCGCACAGGCCTATGAACTGGCGGCTACCGCCTACCGGGAGGCCGCAATGGCCAGCGCCGGCGCTAATGATTCACTGGCCGCCGCCAGCCACTACCTCATGGCCGCACAGGCCTATAAACTGGCAGCCACCGCCTATCACACGATCGCAAAAGCCAGCGCGGGCGCTTTTGATGCGCTGGCGGGCGCCCTCCGCGACCTGATGGCCGCACGCGTCTATGCGGCGACGGGGCAGACCATGCGAGCAACCGACGCCGATCTGGCTGAGCAACAGGACAAGTGGGCCATATACGCCTACCAGGAGGCTGCCCGCGCCTTTAATAGGGCTAAGGAGTTCTCAAAGGCGGCAGACGCCTACGCGCTGGCGGAACTGCATCCGGAGGCAGCAAGCGCCTGCCTGAAGGCCGCAAGCGCCTGCCTGAAGGAAGCAAAACCCCTGCAGGCCGCAGACGCCTACTTCCGGGTGGGCTTCCACCTCAGGCAGGCGGGGCAGCCCCGCGACGAGGTGGCGAAAGCCTTCTTGGAAGCCGCAGAGATCTATCAGCGCGAGGGTGAGGACGAGCTGGCGGCCCACGCGTACGCGAAAGCGAAGCAGCGCACGCGAGCCGCAGACCTCTACCTGAAGCACGCACGCGCCTGCCTGCAGGCAGAGAAACCCGCGCAGGCCGCAAAGGCGTTTGTCCAGGCCGGTTTCCAACTCAGGAAGGCCGGTCGGCCCCGCGACGAGGTGGCTGAAGTGTTCGCCACCGCTGCAGCGATCTACGACCGGGAGGGCGCGCAGGAGCTGGCCGCAAGCGCCTTCATGGAGGCTGGCCTGCTGCCGCATGCCGTGAGCCGCTACACGCGATTGAATATGCATGCGATGGTCGGAGACGCCTTCGAGCAAGAGAATATGCCTGAGGAGGCTGCCGGCGCCTTTTGGCGAGCGAGTCAGCGTGAGCGGGTCATCTACGGGCCTGAGACGAGGGAACGCCGCTCGGCGCGAGAGCACTCTGCTCGACAGGCTAAGAACCTGTTCAGGCAGGCAGACAAAGGCTCAGCCCAGTTCGGCCGAATGGACCCCGATCTCTGATTGGATGCGTCCGTAGTCGGGCTGAGCGTAGGCTGCCGGCCCGCAGGGTTTGCCCAACAGTCTGCGCTCGAGTTCGCCTTCGTCCATCTCGCAGGCGCTCGCCCCGTCCAGCTCGGCCGCACCGGCCAGTCCGACGTACTTGGTGACCACGCCCTTGGAAATGCCCAGCGACGCGGCGATTCGATCGTGCGAGAAGCCGCCGTCGAATTTAAGTCGTAAAACGTCCTTGATCATGCGCATGTTCATCCGGTGCACGGACATGCTCCCTCCGGTCAAAGCCGGTGAGCATAGCCCGCGTAATTGATGTCATGCGCAACGCCAAACCTGCCTTCCGGCTCGCTCGGTCACGCTCCCGACATGGCCGGTCACGTTGCCGAAATCGCCGGTCACGTTCATCCGAAATACGCAGTTCGCCGCCCTCGCGAGCAAGAATCGATACAGTTTGCCCGGCAAAGTCGGCGAACAGCTTCTCGCTGGCCTGGTGCTGCTGGCGCATCGAGCGCTTAAGCGTCTCGGCCCAGTCCCGGTAACGCTGGCAGAACTGGGTGTAGCGGTAGGTGCGCTGACCCGGGTGGGCCGCGACGTATTTTTCCCATAGCAGTCGCAGCGTCACGCTTTTGCGACGCAGCTCTCGATGCACGGCGGCGTAATCCAGATCACCCGGGGCGAACGGCGCCAGACAATCGCTTGTTTCTCGAGGCCGTGCTGTGGATGGCGCGAGCCGGCAGTGGCGCGATCTGCCATCCGATTTCGGGCCGTGGAACAGCGTGTATAAACGCCTCGCCAGATAGTCCCAAGCACAAGTATGGCGCGCGGTATTTGCGGAAATTGCGGCGGACGCCGACTTCGAAGAAGGGCGTTGTCAACTTACGGGGGTTCGTCGAAGCCAATGTATGAGTCTATCGGGTCTCAAAAAGCATGGGACGGAGTTTGGGTCACGTGGGTGAATTCACGCCACTGAGCAAAGCGCACCGCGAGCTGCTTGCGATAAAGCTTCGCGCGCAGCCAATGGCGTTTGAGTGCGAAGTGCTGCCGGATTGGCCCGAAGCTTGACAGGAAGGTCTGCGTGCGCGCCGGGTCGCGAAAGCCCCGCATGCGCCGCTCGCGCTCCCGTGTGGGCTGAGGGCTGTTCTCCGCGCGGTTGTTGACACGGGCCGCCGCTTTGACGAACCCATACTTCACATTGGCCAGCGCCGGGATGTCGGCTTTCGCCGCCGGATAGCTGCGCAGTGGATCGGTCACGATCTTGTGCGGCACCGGGTTCGAGCGCAGCATGCGCTTGAAGAACCGTTTGGCGGCCGCCTTGTCGCGCCGCTTCTGCAGCAGGATGTCGAGTTGCGCGCCCTGCGCGTCGACGGCGCGCCACAGCAGGTAGGGTTCACCACGCAGGCTGACGAACCTCTCGTCGAGGTGCCACGTCCTACCGGACTTGCGGCGCGCCGCTTTGACCCGGTGGGCAAAGCCCGCGCCAAACTTGTCGCACCAGCGGCGGATTGTCTCGTAGCTCACCGTCACCCCACGCTCGAATAGCAACGTTTCGATGTCGCGCAAGCTGAGCTGAAAGCGGAAGTACCAACGCACGGCATGGCTGATGACCGACGCCACGAAAGCCGACATTGCGGAGCTGACGGGCGAAATTACCCGGTTGGAACCCGTCCGGCCGGCGCACGTTGCCCCCGGCGTCAGAATAGTTGTCGCCTCTAAACTTTCTTATCAAGTAAAGTCAGAGGTGCAGGATGAAAGCGAAACGAACGTATTCTGTTGAGTTCAAGGAGCAAGCGCTGTCGAAGGCCCTGCAGCGCGGAAGCCGCTCAGTGGCCGGCGTGGCTGATGAATTGAACGTCAACGTACTGACATTGAGGAAATGGATGAGAGGCGCCACCGCCGCGAACCGGAGCTCGGGCTCTGCAGACACAAGACGACCGGAAGACTGGTCGCTGGAGGAACGGTTGATGGCCTTGCACGAGAGCCACGGGCTGGTCGACGAAGCCTTGCATGGCTGGTGCCGGGAGCGTGGTTTGTTTGCGCATCATCTGGCGCAGTGGCGCGCGGATTTTTGTGCCGGTGGGGCCGCCGTGAGTCGCCGCGAGAGCGCGCAAGAAGTCCGCGATCTGAAGCAAACCAACGTCGCATTGCAGCGCGAGTTGAAGCGCAAGGAGAAGGCGCTGGCGGAGGCTGCGGCGCTCCTGGTGCTGCAAAAAAAGTACCGTGCGCTGCTCGGGGACGAGGCCGAATGACCTCGCCTGAGCAGCGCCAAGCATGGATTGGCCTTATTCACGAGGCAACCCTAGCCGGCGCCCGTCAAGCGGCTGCGTGCAAGATTGTGGGGCTCAGCGCGCGCACCGTTGAGCGCTGGCGGGGCGGTGCACCCGACGCGGTGGACAGGCGCACGTTACGACACCACGAGCCGCGCCATAAGCTCAGCGCCGAGGAGCGCGCCGAGGTGATGGCGGTGGCGAATTCGGCGGAATTTGGTCATCTACCGCCCAGCCAGATCGTGCCGCGACTGGCTGACCAACAACGCTATATCGCCTCGGAGTCGACCTTCTACCGGGTGCTCAAGGCCGAGAAGCAACTCGCCCACCGGCGCCGGGAACGGCCGGCCCAGGCCCGCAGCAAACGGTTCCGTCGCAATAGGGGTAGTCAGGTAGACTCCACGGTTTCGAGCACTGGGAACCGAGTCGATGAAGCGCGCAGCCACACCGCCGAGAAAGCCCTTGCCCGCAGGCATCGCCAAGGTCCTGAAGCGGTTGCACTACCCGTTGGAGGTTATGTTGCAGTGCGTGCGCTGGTACGTAGCCTATTCGCTGAGCTCGCGAGATCTGGAGGAAATGATGGCCGATCGAGGCGTGGCGGTAGATCACTCGACGATCCATCGCTGGGTGATCAAGTTGCTGCCGGTTTTCGAGAAAGCGATACGTCGCCGCCTGCGCTCAGTCGGTGACAACTGGCGCATGGACGAGACCTATATTCGGGTCAGAGGCCAGTGGAAATACCTCTACCGGGCGGTGGACAAGGCGGGCCACACCATTGATTTTCTGCTATGCGCGCGCCGCGATACCGCAGCCGCGCGCCGGTTCTTCGAAAAAGCCATCGCCGGGCGGGGCACGCCCAAGACCGTCACCGTTGACAAAAGCGGGGCAAACCGCGCCGCGCTGCAGGCGCTAAACTCCCAGCGCGAGATACCCATTGAAATCCGCCAGAACAAGTACCTAGACAACCTCGTGGAGCAGGACCATCGCGCGATCAAACGGCGCGTCAGACCGATGCTGGGTTTCCAGAATTTCCGTGGTGCCCGCATCGTCTTGGGCGGCATCGAGACCATGCACATGATTCGCAAGGGGCAGATGCTTGCCCCCGAGGGACACCGTGCCTCCCCTGCTGAGCAATTCTATGCGTTGGCCGCGTAAAAACCAACGTGCCCCTGGCTTCGCTTCGGCGTAACTTCGTTAGCGCGACAGAACCCTACACGGTGGGCGCTACGGCCCGCCGCATATCCGGAGCTTTCTGCCCGTATGGGGGCCATGCGCGCCATGCCGGTTTCACCGATCCCGCGCACGCGCTTCTCCGTTGCCACATGTTTTGGTCAGAATCCGCAAGCCCAGCGCGGCTGACGATGGTATCTATGGGTTTTGCTCCTGTATGTTCGAGGCGCTTTCCGATGTACTTTTCGCAGCTCCCCCCGACGGCATCGACCCCGTCCACTGGGTACGCCGGTCAAGTCCCGCGCGAGTGCGCCGCGGCGCTTGGCGCCATACTGGCTACGGTTGACTTCGGTCGCAAGGCAATGGTCAACGCCGCTCATGAGGGTCTGCAGGCGTCGGCGCTGACGATCTTTCCCCCGGAGACCTTTGACGGCGTGGATCCCGAGGGGGTCGGGCGCTCGCTCGCCTCCCTGATACTGTGTTACTTCGCCGCACAAGGGAACCAGACGACGCAGTGGATTGAGCCCGACCGCGGCGAAGCCCTCAGGACGCTGGCCGTGCATCTCACGCCCACCGGGCAGGAGGCGTTGCTGCAAAGCTTTGAGAACCCTCAGGGTGATAACGCGTTTTCCAGATACTTCGCCCACGCCGACAGCCAATACTTCGCGCAGGCCGACGCGTATGGTCTGGCTGGCCACCTGTACTTCCAGCGGGCCGGCACCCCCCTGTTGGCAAGAAGCATCGACAAGACGCCCGAAGACGCCAGTGCGCAGGCCGCCGCAGACTACCTGAAGGCCGCCGACCTCTTCACGCGGGCGGGCCAGCCCGGTCTGGCCGGCGACGCCTACCTGCGGGCCGCCGACCTCTACACCCAGACGCATCAACCTCTGAGGGCGGTGGACATCTGCCTGAAGGCCGTCGACGCCTACCGGGGGGCTTTTCAGCCCCTGAAGGTAGCCGACGCCTGCCTGCAGGCCGCCGACCTCTTCACACAGACGGATCAGCCCCTGAAGGCGGTGGACGCCCGCCGGAAGGCCGCCGACGCCTGTCTGAACGCCGCGCACGGCTACCTGTTGGCGGGTGCGCCCGGTCTGGCCGGCGACGCCTACCTGCGGGCCGCCGACCTCTACACCCAGACGCATCAACCTCTGAGGGCGGTGGACATCTGCCTGAAGGCCGTCGACGCCTACCGGTGGGCGGGGCGGCCCGGACAGGCCGGCAACGCCTACCTGCGCGTTGCCAAGGTCTACACAGACCTGAGGCAGCCTGGGCTGGCCGCCGACAGCTACCTGAAGGCCGCCCACACCACCCGCGTCGACGCCGACGCCCATCCGGCGGAGTCGCGGTACGCGCTGGCGGCGGCCGCCTACCTGCACGTCGCCAAGCTCTACACAGACTTGGGTGAGCCCGCGCTGGCCGCCGACGCCTACTTGTGGGCCGCCCAGGCCTACACTCGGGCGCATGAGACCGGGAAGGCGTTAGCCGCTTACCAGCAGGCCGCCGAGGCTAACGAGCAGGCGGGTAGGCCCGGCCTGGCCGGCGACGCCTGGCGCAGCGTGGCAGACCTGCACACAGAACTCGGTGAGCCTTTGTGGGCCTCAGGCGCCAATGCACGGGCCGCCACCGCCTACCGGTCGGCGGCCCTCGGCGGCAATGACGTTCGTCAGTCCCTGTCGGCTGCGACCTACTACCTGATGGCCGCATACGCCTCCCAGGCAGCGGGGGAGAGCGCAGGGGCAGCTGCTGCCTTCATCATGGCCGCAGAAGCCTTCATGGACGAGGATTTGCCCGCGGCGGCGGCGGCCGCTTACAAGCGGGCGGAAGTATACTCGCTCGCCATAGATGCCTGCGCAAAGGCCGCCCGCGACTACCTGGAGAAGGATGACCTTCTCTCGGCCGCAGATGCCTACCGGAAGCTCGGCTTCCTCCTCAGGAGGGCAGACCAGCCCCGCGATGAGGTGGACGCCTTTCTGACCGCCGCCGGTCTCTATGCACGGGCGAGGGAGTACAAGGCGGCCGCAGACGCCTACGTGGAGATTGATGACTTCGGGCGGGCCGCGCATTTCTACGAGAAAGGGGGGATGTTTGAGCTGGCCGTACGCGCCTACGAGGAAATTTATCGGTTTGATCTGGCCGCAAAGGTCTACCGGCGGGTGAGTGCGCAGGCCGCACACGACGGCGAGCGAACGCAGTTCGATTTGTTGGCTAAACAGATGTCTCAGCGGGCAGATATTCACTTAGCCAGATACGGCCGAAATCTCTGACCACGTTCTCGGGGCTGTAAGCCGGAGGGTATTGTCAGGTTGTTTAGTTGACGACAAGACCAGGCGGCAATTGCAAGAGACGATGCCGTCCGCGCCCCAAAGGCCCGCCAGCCGGGCCCGACGAATCCGCCTACCGCCCCCGCGACGAGCGCGAACCGCCGCGCCTTACGCTCAAGCGCGAGGTTCACCGCGACGAGCTGCGCGGCATTAATGATTGAGCTGATTGCCGATCTGCGCCGCCGCGTGTCGGCCGGCCTCGGTCAGCTTCGCAGCGTTTTTGTCGATAACGGATTCAAAGTTGAGCCGGGCGGCCAGAAACGCCTTACCGGCTACGTCCGTGGTCGCCTGCTCCATCCTGGCGGCCAGCGTCTGCGCAATTGGCGGAAATTGGCATGGCAGGAGGAAACGCTGGGACTATTGGCCGCACTCGCCCCGCGCCGGACGGAAAAAGGTTCTGTCGCGATAAGCTTGGGTAGTCGAGCGAGAGCGTCGATGTCAGGGTGGATTCAGAAGGCGAGGCTGAAGAGTTGTTCGGCAGCGGACGTGAGTCCGCCGTCGGGGCAGTCCAGTTGCCCCTTCTTGATCATGTGCATTGTCTCGATGCCGGCAATGATTTTGGTCGCCGAGTGAAAGGATTTGAAGCCCAGCATCGGTCTGACGCGCCGCTTGATGGCGCGGTGGTCTTGCTCGACAAGGTTGTTCAAATACTTCGACTGGCGCAGCTCAATGTTCGCGCTGCGCTCATCGATCAGCGCGTTCACGGCGGCCGTATTGGCCCCGCTCTTGTCGATCGTGATTTTCTCGGGCATTTCGTGTAGGCCAACGGCCTGCTTGAAGAAACGCAGGGCTGCAGCCTTGTCACGCCGGGCCGTGAGCAGGAAGTCTACCGTCTGGCCCAGGCGATCAACCGCGCGGTACAAATACTTCCACTGCCCGTTGACCAATATGTACGTCTCATCCATGCGCCAGCTCTTGCCGACCGGGCGCTTGCGTCGGCGAAACACTTTGGCCAGCACCGGCAGGATCTTCAGCACCCAGCGATGGACGGTGGCGTGGTCGACCAGCACGCCGCGCTCGGCCATCATCTCTTCCAAGTTGCGCAGACTCAGCGGGTACGCCGCGTACCAGCGTACGCAAGTCAAAATCACCTCCAGCGGATAGTGTAGCCGTTGGAGCACACGGCGAAGCGACGCGCCGATGAGCTGATTCTCGAACGTGACCATTCTCGCATTCTCTCACCCTTCGGCTTACTGCGACAGAATCGCATTCTATCCTCCCACCTCGCCCATCCGAACAACCTGACAATACCCTCATCGCCGATCAGTTGTCTGAGTCATCCAGCTCGAACAGGGCGCGGTCAGCCGGGCGGGCGAGTGCGGTGTCCATCATCGTCCGGAAATCGTCCTCGTCCCACTCGCCACTGGCAACGCGTTGTAGGACGGCTTCGCCGATCAATCTGAGCTTGCGTTCGCGATCGGCACGGCTTTCCTTCATGGTTTTTCGGCGTGCCTTGTCAGCCGTCTTGCGCGCCTCTTTCAATGCGGCCAGCTTCTCATCCGTCGCGGCCAGACGGTTTTTCAATAGCGACATCTTTCGTGATCCTCCTGCCTTAGAAGCTTTTGCGAAATCAACCGGACGCTGCCTTGGTTGGCTCCAGCAAATCAAGCAGCACGCGAGCAACGTTTCGGTTAGCTTGGAAGCGGGGTGCTGTACTGAGTCATGTCGGCGTCACTCGCGAGGCGGCGGCCACTGGCGGGCTGTATGCACTAAGGCCAGTAGCCATACCGTTTCCCCGTCGATTTCGTACACCAGACGATAGTTTTCGTGAGGAAACAGTTCGCGCGTGCCCGCAATTTTCCCTGCTCTACCAAGCTTCGGATGATCGGCCAGCTTGGCGGCCGCATCACTGAACAGCTGATCCATGCGTGCCGCTGCACGCGGATTGTCTGCCGCGATGTAGTCGCGGACGTCATCTCGGTCTTGTTCTGCTTCGGACGTCCAAATAATCCTCACGAGCCGGCCTTGTCGGCCTGGTGTAGCAAGGCCGCTCGCCGCGCGATGGCGTCGGCCTCGACTTCCTCATTGGAGCGGCCACGGCCAGTTCGCATCGAAATGCGTGCGGCTTCTACCTTGCGGCATAGGAATTCATCGTATTCCCGCGTTTCGCGTTGGCGCTGGACGAAATCGCGCATCAGCTCACGCACCACTTGAGACGCTGGCCGGTGCGCTGCTTCGGCTTCGGCCATGAAGGCGTCGCGCAGCTCGGATTCGAGCTTCATTGTGAAAACAGCTTTGGACATCGCCCCCTCCTTCACGCAATAGATACTAACGTAGTATATACAAAGTAATTTCCTTGCGCGAGACCGTCGAACGCTCGTATGACGGCCAAACCGAGCAATGCCCGGTAAATGCTTGCACGATGGGCTTTCTGACTACCTCTTCACCGCTGAAAATTTCGTCGAAGGCGACATCGCATCAGGTGACCCGGGAAAACCAGGGCTTCCGGCGTGGTACCCAAAACTATTAAGTAGTTCATTTTAGGTATGCCTTTAACGAACTGCCAAACTTTGGTACTGTTTGAGTGATCGCGTAAAGTCTAATGAGACCAGTTCGCCAATTTGACCCTAACAGGACCATGACCACCTTCGTTCGTGCTTACCTACGCGCTTCCACCAACGAGCAGGATGCCCGCCGAGCCCAACATACGCTGGACACTTTTGCGCATGAGCGCGGCGTGGTGATCTGTGGCTACTACGCCGAGAATGAATCGGGCGCTCGCTTGGATCGACCCGAGCTCTTCCGGTTGCTGGCAGACTGCCGCCCGCGTGACGTGCTGCTGGTGGAAGACGTAGATCGCCTCTCGCGTCTTGCTGCTAAAGAGTGGGAAAAGTTAAAAGGCCTTATCCGCAAGCGCGAGGTACGCGTGGTAGCGGTCAATGTGCCGACCACATGGCAACATCTGGCACCTCGCCAGTCCGAATTTGATGCGCGCATGTTCGGCGTCATCAACGACATGCTCATGGATATGCTCGCTGCCATTGCCCGCCGGGATTACGAGCAACGCCGCGAACGGCAAGCGCAAGGCATTGCCAAGGCCAAGTTGGCCGGCAAGTATCTTGGCCGTCAGGTGGATTACACGCGGTACGGCGCCATCAATCGCTTGCTGGCCAGCGGCAGTTCGTGGTCTGTCGTACAACGGACCATCGGTTGCAGCCGAAGCACGATTAGCCGTGCGATCCGGTACGGCCAGAGCAGCACGAAACCGACGGCGCTGGAACCGGGTGCTGCGCCGGTGAGCGGCGCGTAAATGTCGTGCTGAAGTGCCATGTCGAGAACGGACAAGATGGCATCGCATTCGATGGTTCGCATGGCATTCTGCGTGCTCAGGCACCTACCAATGATAATTAGTGATAACTGCTGACGATCGCAACGTGTTGAACATCAGTCGCAGTACATGCTGCGAGTCCTTCGCGCGAGGAAACGATGCTACGCATTAAATTCGCTGCTGGTCTGCTGTGTTTGTTCCTGTGCACTTACGCGTTGGCGCAGCCGGCAGGGGCGCTACTGACGGTCACGGGTTCGATCACGAAGTACACCGACAGTCGTACAAAGCGCTACGTTTTTTCGGAAAGCGACTTCCGGGCGTTGCCGCAGCACACCATACACACTTCCACCAGCTGGACGCCGGCGACCGCTTTTGTGGGGCCACGTTTATCTGACGTGTTATCGAAGGTTGGGGCAGGCGGTTCACAAGTGGAAGTCCTAACCTTGGACGACTATTCGTACACAATCTCCATTGAAGAGGCGACGCGTTACGGCGCCATCCTTGCCATGACCATGAACGGGAAGAGATTACAGGTCAGCGATTTCGGGCCGCTTTTCCTGATCTACCCGCGCGACCAATACCCCAAGGAATTGCTGACGCCTGTCGCCGAAGCGAAGTTCATCTGGCAGATCAAAGAGCTGATTGTGAAATGAGACGTCGCTGGAATTTTCCCAATACCGTCGTGGCCGGGCTAATTGCAGTGATGCTTATTTTTTCCGCCACAATGATTCACTACTTGCGCGTGCTGCTGCTGTCGCCTGACCAAATCTCCTCGGTGACGGGACCTCAGGAAGGGTACTACTGGACAGCGGCGCAATATCAGATTGCCTACTTGCAGTTTCAGAACCAAGCGATTTTGTACGCGACTCGAAGAGATACGGACGAAAGCGAACTACGGCTGCGCTACGACATCCTGCAATCTAAATTTAGGGTGCTCGCCTATCCGTCAGAACTGACGCATTTTTTCCAAAAAATTCCTGCCTATGGCGAATCTATCGCTACGTTAAAGGAGGTGATGGGGCGCATTGACGGGGACATGCTCGAGCTGAAACAGTCGCCGATGGCAGCGCAACGGCTTATTGACGACGTGCAAGATGGTTGGAAATCGGCAACCGCCATCGCTAATGGGACGCGCGCGCTTGAAATGCAGGATCGTGAACGCGAATTTTCCGATTTTTATGCGAAACGGAGCATAATTTTTCTCAACGGCGTGGCGTTGCTGTTGTTGTTTGCCGTCACAGTTGCGGTGCTGATGATGGCGTTTCGGCGCCAGCGTGCAGCGTTGGTTGCCGAACGGCAGGCCGTCAAGGCCAAAGATGCGTTCCTCGCAGTCGTTAGCCACGAGTTGCGCACCCCTCTTCAATCCATCACTGCGGCCGTCGATGTGCTTGCTGAAGACGAAATGGCGCCTCGTCACGGCAAGCTTATCAAGCGGATGGAGAGTGCGTCGCGTCAGCTCGAAACGCAGATGAAGGACTTGACCGATTATGTGAAGCTCGAGGCGGGTAAATTGGAGCTTCGCAGCGAGCCCTTTGCGCTCAATGAGGTGGTCGAGCTGGCAATCAACGACGCGCTTCCGTTTGCTGAGCGAAAAGGTCTTTCGCTAACTTTTTCTGGGGGGCGCAAGGATAGCTGGTACGTGTCCGATCCGCAGCGCATTGCGCAGATACTATCGAATCTGCTCACGAATGCAATCAAGTACACGAAGCAAGGGGGAATAGCAGTCCACGTGGATTGCCGCAGAGTTGAAGACGGGCACGACGTGCTGGTTTTCCGGGTCGAGGATACCGGAGAGGGTATTCCAAACGACAAGCTGACGACGGTGTTCGAGCCATTCATGCAGGCGGACCAATCGAGTACGCGTCACCACAGGGGGATGGGCATGGGGCTCACCATCGCCAAAGGCTTGGTGACCTTGCTCGGTGGGGATATAACGGTAGAGAGCCAGATGGGGCAGGGGACAAGACTTTGCGTATCCATTCCTGTCGAAGTCTGTCAGGCGGTGGCGAGCGAACCGCAGGCCCCACAATGGTCGGGAACACCGTATGTGTTGGTGGTAGAAGATAATGGTGCCGCGCGCGAAGCGTTCGATGCCCTCCTAGATAGGCTGAGCGTCAGGCACGACATTGCGATCGATGCGGATTCTGCGATGCGGCTGCTGAATTGGCAGAGCTATGACGCCATCCTGCTTGACATTGAAATGCCGATCAAGGATGGCGGGACGTTAGCGCAAGAGCTTCGAGGGCGAGTTGGCCCGAATCAGCACGTGCCGATAATCGCCGTGAGCGCTCATGCGGCTGATCTTATCGCGCCTGAGACGAGACAACTGTTCGACGTGTATTTGCTCAAGCCGATCCGGTTGGGGGCATTGCGGGAGACGTTGAGCGAACTTTTAATGAAGGCGAATCGAGATGAGTAAGGTAGTCCTAGTGACGGGAGCCGCCAAGCGTAGCGGCAGAGTATTTGCCGAGTACTTCGGGAAAAAGGGATTCGATGTCGTCGTCCACTATGGGCAATCCGCTGCGGACGCCGAGATGGTTGTCGAGGCTGTTCGGCAAGCGGGTCAACGAGCGATTGCCGTACATGCCGACTTAACCTATGCGGAGGAGATCACGCACGTGATTGATAAGACGTATGGAGCTTTTGGCAAGCTCGATCTCTTGATCAACAACGCATCGGTTTTTGGCCAAGACCACTTTCCAGAATTCTCAACGGACAGTCTGGACGCGTCTCTCGCTGTTAATTATCGCGCGCCGATTCTGTTGACGCAGGCGTTCTATCGGAAAGCGCAGGCGCAGGGTGCCACAGGGGTTGTCATCAACGTGGTTGACCAGAAGGTCAAAGGGAATTTCCACCGGGACCACTTCTCTTACACTGTTGGCAAAGTTGGCATTGGCAACATGACCGCCATGCTTGCAATATCAACCCACCCAGTGCTGCGTGTGAACGCGGTGTTTCCGGGGTTGATGCTGCCGAGCGATGACCAGACGCCCGAAGATTTTGCCTACGCCAGCAAACATGCAACGCCGCTAGGACGGATCGCGACGCCCGAGGATGTGGCAGAAGCCATTGCTTTGCTCACCAGTCCGGCATACAACGGTTTCGATTTTGTGATCGATGGTGGGCAGAATCTGGTTCGCGTCGAACAGGATGTTTTGTATCAACATCGTGCCCGCGGGGACGACTCAGCGTAGACCGAGCCGCTTTGCGAGCTCTGCCAGCAGAATGGAGGGGCGTACGGGCTTTTCCAGACACGTCACGTCGTACTGCTGGATCACGGTAGTAATGTCGTGTTCATCGGCCTTCCCGGTGACGAGTTGCCCCGTAAGCAGGAAAATCGGCGCATCTGGGTTTTCCGATGTCCGAATTTTCAAAATGGCGGTGGCCGCCGTCTCTGTGTCAAATAGCCAATCGATGACAACGCCGTCGAACTGCATATCATTGAGGGCTTCCTCGAAGTCGCGAAGGCTGCTGTAGGGGCGGGCATTCAGTCCCTTGTCGTTGAAATATTCACATAGTGATTCGACAATATCCGATGCGTCATCAACGACCGCGATAGTCGGCCGCTCCAGTTCTCCCGACCGGCCATCGAGTTCGATGCGCTCAACATGAAAAGCAGGCACGGGCGGAGCATCGCTGGTGGGATAAACAAGCCATTTGGCGCCCTCCTTGACACCCACGTAGCTGGTGCTGGGCTGGCCGGCCACGCTGCTTCCAACCCAAGCAGCGCACGAGAACTTCCGATCTGCGATGACCAAGGTGGCGTCCTGGCGGATTCCGTTGGCCGCCATGGATTCCTTCGCGTGCGCCGACCCCAGTAATCGTGCGACCGGTTCCTGGAAGTGTTCGGCAACCTCTTTAATCTGCTCCAGCTTCCACGGCATCTGCCCCTTGATTTTGCGAGTCGCCGCTGAATAGCTGATTCCCAAGATCCGCGCCAGCTCCTTCGCTTGACCACGCTTTCCCACGCCCCGGGCATCCATCATTTCCTTCACTCGGGCGCTAATTTGTGCGTCGTCGGTTTCCATGATCGCGTAGCGGTTAGGGCATCAGATGGCCGGAAACTATCAGTATATTGCTTTCAAAGCAATATTAAATGTAATAACTTAACATTTATGACTTGAAGTGCAATTTATCTCGCCTAAGATTGTTTCGTGCGCAATGTTTAAGTCTTGCCCCACTAATAGGCGAGGTAAATATGACTGCGAAGGGTCTCGAAGGTGGGAATACGCCCGCTACCGACAAGATGGATAGGGTGCTGAATTGTACAGCTCACGTCCTCATGTTCGCGCTTGTCTTTCTTCCCCAGTTTGCCAATGCCCAAAGCGCTGGTGGTGGCGCATTCGACGGCATCACACAATTCCTGAAGTCGATTACGCAACTGCTTATCTACGAGTGGGGCTATTACATCGGCATCATCACGCTCGCGATCCAGGGCTACCGCTGGAAAACGGGCCGCATCGACATGATGGCACTTGGCGGCTGGGGGCTGGGCATCGGGCTCGTGTTCTTCGCGCCTAACATCGTCTCCGACCTCAAAAGTCGGGCCGGGGGCTCGGTATGAGCCAGGACGCCCCGGTTCTCGACGAAGGGGAGCCGCTCGTGGCGGCGATGACCCGCCCAACGATGGTCGGTGGCCTCACGCTGGCCAGTCTGGCGATGAGTTTCTATTTCCCCGGCATGGCCGCGTTAATCACGCGCTCGCTGTGGGCGGCCGCCTTGATTCCCGTCTTGCTTCTGATCAGCTATCTGGTCTGTCTGAAAGACGTGTACCTGTTTGACATCCTGTCGGCCGCCACCCATCTGAAAGCATGCCCGAATCAACGGCTTTGGGGGTGCCGCCGCTATGCGCCTCGCTGATGTGCTCAAAGCCAAATTCGATATGTCGCAGTCGATGCCGGTCCCACCTGGGGCCAGTGCCGACGCGAGGGAAATGGCCCTGAGCGACATGGTCCCGTACACCGTGCACTACGATGACGAGTCCGTCATCACCAAGGATGACGGACTGGTGCAGGTCATCAAAGTGGATGGCCTGTACTTCGAATCGCTGAGCACCGAGCAGATTAAACAGTTCGAGACCAGGCGTAATACCGTTCTGCGCTCGATCGCCAACAGCGACCGCGGCGTATACGTGCACCTGATTCGTCGCAAGGTGAACCAGTATCCGGCCGGCGAGGGCGGGACGTGGTTCGCGCGTCAGTTCAATGCAGCCTGGCGCGAGCGCTATCGCCAGCGCGCGTTCTACGTGAACGAGATATATATCTCGATCGTTCGCAACCGCTTTCGCCACGGCGCGCCTGGCCTACTCGATCGCCTGTTCTCACTGGTGTCCGGCGAGAAACTCACGCAAAACGATCTGGCCTCGTTCGAGGAGCAGGCCAAGGACCTTCACGAGGCGTCGAACTTCGTGGTGCAAACGCTGGCGGCCTACGGCGCGCGCAAGCTGCGGATTCAGCGCAGGCCGCAGTGGGGAAGTGACACCGTAAGTGACACCGTGAGCGCGGCCGAAGTGCGCGCTGCGATCGAGCGGTTCCAGCTCGACTGGCACAAGTTCGAGGGCGACCTCGGCCGACGTGATAGCTACAGACGCGATGAAGTGCTCGACTATCTCGGTGAGGACTACACCGAGATTGGGGCTTTCCTGCACTACCTGATCAATCTCGAAGACGAGCGCGTGCCCGTGACCGAGCTGCCCCTCGATCGCACGTTGGCCGTCTCGTGGGTCGATTTCAAGGTGGTCGGCAACATGATGGCCATCGAGAACCTCAGTGGTACGCGCGCCGCAGCGATGTTGAGCATGGCCGAGTGGCCGGCGCGCACGCCCTCGCGCATGCTCGACGAATTTCTGCAGCAGCCGGTCGAGTACATCATCACGCAGTCGTTCTTCTTTACCGACCGCATCAGCGCTGAGCACGACATGCGTCAGGAGCGCCGGCGCCTGACGGTCAATGACCGCGAGGGCGTGGCCGAGGAAGACAAGGACGAGATCACGCGGGGGCTACAAGACCTCACGCGCGGCCGCTCGGTCAACGGCCTGCATCATTTGACCATGCTGGTGCATGTCCCGGCCACCGTGAAGCTATCCGATGCCCTCGACGCCGCCAAGACCCGACGCGAAACGATAGCCGAGCTTGACGCCGCCGTCGGCCTGCTCAAAAAGGCGTTCGTGAATCTCGGTGTCAAGCCCGTGCGCGAATGGTTCGCCCTGGAAACGTTCTTCTGGGCGCAGTTGCCAGGCCAGGCGCAACACTTCATGGGCCGGCGCGGCAAGATCAAATCGGGCAACTTCGCCGGCTTCGCGTCGTTGCACAACTTTGCGGTGGGCAAGATCGACGGCAACCTGTGGGGGCCGGCCATCATGCCGTTCGAGACCGAGAGCGGCACGGCCTACTATTTCAATTTTCATCGCGAAATAGAAGGGATGGTGGCCGGCCATTTTGCCCTCACGGCTGACACCGGCGCGGGCAAAACCACACTGCTGGCCGCGTTGGTGACGATGGCCGACAAGGCGTTGCCGCGCGTGTTCTGGTTCGACAACCGGGAAGGGGCGAAGGTGTTCATGTGCATGATGGGCGGTCGGCACACGACGCTCTCGGTACAGGGCACGACCGGTTGGAACCCGTTCAGGCTGCCCGATACGCCCGAGAACCGCGCCTATCTGGTCGAGCTGCTCGCGCTGATGCGCACCTGCTACGGCGGCAAGTTGGTTCCCGATGACATGGATCGGTTCAAGTCGGCGGTGACCGAAAATTACGAACTGCCCGCGGAAGATCGCCGACTGCGCAACGTGGCCTGGTGCTTTGGCCAGGGCGAGCTCGCCAAAGACATGCGCTTGTGGCACGGTGCCAACGGCGTGGCGGGCGCGAATGCGGGCGTGTTCGATAACGAGACCGACAACATCGACCTGAGCACATGTCGGCATTACTGCTACGAGATGCGGCAACTGATCAAGGATGGCACGGCGCGCCCGGAGCTGCCCGTGGTGCTGAGCTACCCGTTCCATCGCATCGAGCAGTCGATGAATGGCGAGCCGTTCATCATCGTGCTCGAGGAAGGGCAGAACCTTGTCAAGCATGCCTATTGGCGCGAGAAGATCGACAGCTACCTCATGCAGATTCGCCGTAAAAACGGCATTCTCGGTTTCGTCACACCCGACGCCAAATTTCTTTACAGCGAAACCGACTCGATCAAGAAGCAGACGGCGACCAAGCTGTACCTGCCCAACGGCAACGCGAGTCGCGCGGACCTAATCGACGAGCTTGAGCTCACGCCTGCCGAGTACGACTTCATTCGCGACACACCGCCTGAAGCCTACAAGTTCCTGATCCGGCGCGGCAACGAGTCGATCCGGGCGGTGTTCGATTTGTCCGACCTGCCGGCGTTTATTCCGGTGCTGTCCTCGAACGACAAGGGTGTCGCGCTCATGCACGAGCTCATGCGTGAACTCGGCACCGAAGACCCCGAGGTCTGGGGGCCGGTGTTTATGGAACGCGCGCTGGCACGCAATACGCATAACCTCGCGCGCAACCTCACGAGCCAAGGAGCACGCGCATGAAAAACGCTCTCGTAGCCTTCACCGTTGCGGTCTCTGTGGCATCACTCGGAATTTCGGCGCCCGCGATCGCGGGTGGCATTCCGACGTTCGACGAGGCGACGGTGCTTCAGTTGCAACAGCAGTTCAAACAGTTGGAGCAGCAATACGACACGCTCAAGAGCCAGTATGCGGCGATCACGGGCAGCTACGGCCGCGGACAAATCGGCCTGAGCGATGCGCTAAATGCGGCGTCGGTGGTGCCAGGGTCGTGGCAGGAAGTCGTCGCGCAGCAGCAAAGCGGCGCGTTCGCCGCGAAGCAGGCCGATTACGAGAAGCTCATCAAAACGATGCCGCAGGATGTTTTTGCCAATCCTCAGGCGCAGGACGCCACGTCGTACAAGATGAGCACCGATGCCGTGCGTGCCGCGCTCGCGGGCGGCGACACGCTGTATTCAGAAGTCCAGACGCACCTGAACAATCTGGCGCGCCTGAGCCAGCAGATCGATGCGACGACGAACATCAAGGACGCGCAGGATCTGCAAAACCGCATTTCGAGCGAGAACGGCATGTTGCAAAGCGCGATGGCCAAACTCAACGCGATGAACATGAACCTGCAAGCGAACATGGTGAACCAGCAAAACCAGGCGACAGCCGAAAATCAACAGTTTTACCAGTGGAAGAAATAAATGCGTTGCCGCGGGCGAGGCACCCACCAACAAAGGAAACCATCCGATGAAACACGTCATCCTGGTTCTGAAATTTGTTACCGCTCCGGCATGGGTCCCGTTGTGGATGATGAAAAAGGGCGGACGCGTGCTCGTGATGCTGGTTGTCGCCGCGTTCCTGTCGGGCTGCGCGAGCACATCAAACAAGTTCGATAAGTCGCCTTGTGCGTGCGACTTCAAGCCACTCAACACGGGCCACTATCGGAGCGACGCCGATGCGTAATTACCTTTGGACATGGATCTTGATGGGCTCGGCCGTCGTCCTCATCGGGGGATACGGCCTGCTCAAAATTATGAGCCGCGAGCCGCCTATGGCAATGCCCGCATCGCAGCTAGCGACGCCAGTTCCATCGGCTCCCGTCGTGACGCCGAACGGTGGAAACCCGCTCTTATCGGCAGACAAAATGGCAGTGGAACGTTGGTTCCCGGGCCACTGCTTTGCTGAGATATACAACAAAGACCCGTCGTTCGGTGGGCGACTGATTCCAAGTTGCGTCGCCGACGTGATCCAACGTGTCAGAGCGGAGACAGGTGTCGCGTTCACGGAGAAGGATATCTACGCGCCAGCGGTTTTGAGCCATTTCAAACAGGTTTATGGGAATGATGACCTATGGCGACAATGACCATTGCGGGACTGGTGGGTGCCGCGGATGGTGTCACCCAATCGTTTCTGACACAAACCTATCCAGCGCTTGCGGGTGCGATTGAGGCGCCGCTTTATTGGGTGGCGGTGCTGTACTGGGCAGTGTATGGCTACAAGATATACGCCGGCCACGAACCGATGAAATGGAATTCGGTGCTCGCAAAAGCCGTCATGACGACGGCCGTGTTCGCGACGCTAAATTGGGGCGGACTCGGGCAGCGCATCTACGCAGTTTTCACGTCGTTTATGGAGAGCGCAGCGTCAACCATTATGGCCGGGCAGTCCACGGTCTCGATGCTCGACGCTTTGTATAACAACGTCGGTCAAGTGTCGACCTTGCTGCAAAAAGCGAGCGGGTATCAGTTCGGCATGATTTTGGAAGGTTTCGGCCTATTCGTCGTCAACTGCCTTCTGTTTATGCTCGCGCTCGTCTACATGACGATTGCCAAGTTTGGGCTGGCGATCACGATGGTGCTTTGCCCCTTGTTTATCGGTTTCCTGATGTTTCCGCAAACGCGGCAGTGGTTCATGAATTGGCTAAGCAAGATGCTGAATTTCTGCTTCATCTACATCTTGGTCATCGCCGTCGTCCGCTTTGGATTTCTCGCGTTTTCCGACGCGGTCAAGGAGGCTGGCAACGCGGCAAGCGTGACGGACGCGTCGCGTATTACCACGCAGCAAGTCTCCTATCTCTACATCGTGGAAGGCGTCTTGATAATTTTTATGCTTCAAGTCAAGGTGTGGGCCGCGGCGCTTTCCGGTGGGGCCACCGTGCAGGGCGTGTCGTTGCTGTTGATGGTGGGGCGGATGTTCACAGGGGCGGCCAGATGATTTTCGGACGTGGCACGTTCAAAGGCGACGCCAATACCCAAAGTTTGCAACTGGGTGGCTCGAACAAGCTCAAGCAGGAGCGAAACCGCGCCTATCTGTTCATCGGCCTGCTGCTCTTCGTCGTCGGCGGCATGGCGAGCGCCATTACCGTGCTCGCCAGCATCCACACGGTCATCCCCGTGGTGTCGGTGATGGACGCAAACGGCCACGTACTCAAACAACAGGTGGTGGACAGGCAGACGATCACCGGGCAGGAGAGCTTCGTTCAGAGCCAGGTGTACGACTTCATCATGGACTGCAACACCTTCGACCCGGCATGGCGACAGCGCTTTGCCGATCTTTGCCGGCTGCACGCCACGCCCGACGTGGCGCGCCAGTACGACGCGGAAACCGCTGCGGAGAACGCGCATAACCCGTACTACCTGGTGGGGCAGGGGGGGCGACGCTATCCCAAGATCACCGGCATCACGTCGCTGGGCAAAGATGCCTATCAGGTGTCGTTTCAGTCGATCACCGAGAAAGCCGGCACCGAGCCGAAGACCGAGTACTACACCGCGTTGGTGCGGTACACCTTCACGTTCAAACCGCTCGCGCTGGGCGACCGCTGGGAAAACGCGCTGGGTTTCGCCGCGACGGCGTATCGCAAAGATCAGGAACTGAGCCGACAGTAACCGGCGCAATAATCGACGTCAACGACCGGCACCCGTCATCGAATTCAGCAAGGACACCGACCATGAAACCCAACGCTGCGTCCCTCGCGATTGCTCTTCTGGCCGGTGTCTGCGTGCCGCTGACGCCGACCCCGGCGTGGGCCGCCAAAAAGCCCAAACAGCTGGTGACCGACGATCGGGTGAAACAGGTGGCCTACGATCCGAATCAGGTCTATGAGCTGGTTGGCACGTACGGCTATCAGACCTCGATCGAGTTCGCTGACGATGAGACAGTCAAGGTCGTGACCGTGGGCGATTCGATCGCCTGGCAAACGGTGCCGTACCAGAACCGCCTTTTCATCAAGCCGGTCGAGCCCAACGCGGCCACGAACCTGACCGTGATTACGGACAAGCGCACGTATTACTTCAAGCTCACAAGCGCGAAGAACCGCGCTTCACAGACCTTCCTGGTGCGCTTCATCTATCCGAATACCAACACGGGCCTGGCGGGCACGGTGGGTGGGGGAGGCCGATCGAACCACGGCTTCGATCCGTCGAAGCTCAATCTCGATTACGGCACGTCGGGCAATAAGTCGGCCATCCGGCTGACTCGCGCCTTTGATGACGGTCAATTCACTTACTTCCTGTTCGACGCAAACGCCGAGATTCCCACCGTGTACACCGTCGGGCCGGATGGGACCGAGTCCATCGTCAACACGCGGCGCGAGGGCGCGTACCTGGTGGTCGAGCGCACGGCGAGCCTCTTCACGTTGCGCAATGGCGATGTGTATCTGTGCGTGCAGAACAACGCCAATCCGTATCAGGGTGCGGTCAGTGGTTCCGCGAGTGGCCCGCCGCGCGATCCAACGCATCCTGGAGGGGGAAACTGACATGAGCGACCCTGCCAGACAACCTGATGAGGACCGCGAGGCGGCCGTGCGCGAGTGGGAACAGCACCACCATCACTCGCTGGTGGCCGATGGCCGGACGCGGACGGCGGGCGGCATCGCCATGGTCGCGATCGCGGCGGCCGTGCTCGGTGCTGCCGGGTATATCAAGCACGTCAGCAGCGAACCGGCGAAGCCGGCGGGTAACAGCGATCTGAGCATTGCCGAGCGTAAGCCGGTGCCGAAACTCAAGGATCAGGAAGTGGCCGGCGTACCGGTGGCGGCGTCCGCACCGGTCGGGCCCGTCGTGCCGGCCACCACGCCGGCGAGCGCGACGCCAGGCGATGATCCGATGGCGGCCCAGCGCGAACAGATGGAAATGCAACGGCAGGAACAGGCGCGCCGCATGCTCGAAGCGCGTATGAAGTCGGCCATCATCGCGCCGAATAGCAACAACCCAGCGGCGGGTGCGCGCGGCGACGCAGGGCAGGCACATGGCGGTGCGCTCGGTGGTGGCAGTGGTGGCAGTGGGGGTGGCGGCGCGCAAGACCCGAATTCGCGCTTCGCACGGGCTGTCTCGGGCAATGGCGTGGCCGTCAGTCCGGCGCACCAAATCGACAATCTGCCCTACAAGATCTTGCAAGGCAAGCTCATTGAGGCCGTACTGGAACCGCGCGCGATCTCCGATTTGCCCGGCATGGTGTGCGCGACCGTCCAGCGCGACGTGTACGGCGCGCAAGGCCGGCACAAGCTGATTCCCTGGGGTTCGCGCGTGTGCGGTGTCTACAGCGCCGAAGTGCGTAAGGGGCAGGACCGGCTGTTCGTGATCTGGAACACGGTGCGCCGGCCCGACGGCGTCGAGGTGGCGCTCGACAGCGTCGGCGCCGACCAGCTCGGCACGGCCGGTATGGGCGGCCTCGTGGACAGGCATTTCGCGGAGGTCTTCGGCATGTCCGCGCTGCTGTCGATCATCGGGGCGGGCGCGGCGACCGTCGGGGTGAATCCGGTCGATCAGTACAACTCGGCGGCCGCCTATCGGCAGTCGGTGCAGCAGGCGGCCGCGCAAACCTCGCAGTCGGTGCTTCAGCCGTATATCAACATCGCGCCCACCATCACCGTGCCGGCCGGCTCACGCGTGCGCATTTACGTGAACAAGGATCTCGATTTCACGCCGGTCTACCAGGCCGACATCGACGCCACCCGCGACGCGGCCAAGCATGGCGGCGTGACGTTCATCCAGTGAGGGCCGGCCCATGTCACAGATCGCTTCGTTTCGCGCCAAGCTCTCGCTGCTCACCGACTATCTCGATGATCCCGGCATCACCGAAGTCGCCATCAACCGCCCCGGCGAGGTGTGGATCGGGCGGCAGGGCCAACGCTATATGCAGCACGCCGACGTGCCCGAGCTGAACTACCGGCTGCTCGAGTCGCTGGCCGACGTGACCGCCGCGTACACGAATCAGGAAACCGATCGGGAGCGGCCACTGCTGGCGGCCACGATGCCTATCAATCTGGCGGAGGGCGTGGATGACACCGAGCGTGGCGGCTACCGCGTGCAGGTCGTGCGCCCACCGGCCGTCGAGGAAAAGACCATCGCGCTGTGTATTCGCAAGCCCACGCTGCTCGATATCGGCCTGGATCAGTACCGTGAGCAAGGCGCGTTTGATCGCGTGAACGAGACGCGCGAGGACGGCGATGATTCGGACGAACGGCTGCGGGAACTGTACCAGGGGCGCGCGTGGGAAGCATTTTTGCGCGGCGCGGTTCGCGCGCACAAGAACATTGTGATCTCGGCCGGTGCGAACGCCGGCAAGACCACGTTACTGAACGCGCTGCTCAAAGAGATCCCCCAGCATGAGCGCATCGTGACGATCGAAGACGCACGCGAAATCCGGCCGCGTCAGCGCAACTGTCTGCACATGCTGTATTCGCGGGGCGGGCAGGGGGTTGCGCGTGTCACGGCCGTAGAGCTCCTTGAAGCGATGCTGCGCCTCACGCCTGACCGGCCCATCATGGGCGAGCTGCGTGGCGCGGAAGCGTATGCCTATCTCGAGCTGCTTAACTCCGGGCACGCCGGCTCGATTACGACGATTCACGCCGACAGCCCGAGCCTGATGTACGAGCGCCTCTCGCAAATGGTGATGCGCTTCGGCGCGGCGATGAGCCGCGACCAGATTATCGCGTATGCGAAGTCGCTGATCCAGGTAGTGGTGCAGTTTAAGCGCGCGGCGGACGGCCGCCGCTACGTCTCGGAGATCCTCTATGAAGGCGCTTGACGTGAAGGCGGCCGTGGCGCGCGTGCTCACTGTGTTGGCGGTGCTGCCGATGCTGCCGCTCACCGCGCGTGCGCAGACGCCGGCACAGCCACAATCGCAGCCGCAGTCGATGCCGTTCGAGATCCCGTTCGAGACCTTGGCCACGCAGTGTGCCCCGGACGTTCACCCGAGCACGCTCCGGGGCGTGGTGAGTACGGAATCCTCGGGCAACCCTTACGCCATCGGCGTGGTGGGCGCGCGCCTCGAGCGCCAGCCTCGCAATCTGGCCGAAGCGGTCGCCACGGCTCGCGCGTTGGCGCGGCAGGGCTTCAATTTCTCGATGGGCCTCGGCCAGGTGAATCGTGGCAACCTCGCCAAGTACGGCGAAACCTACGACACGGTGTTCGACCCGTGCCGCAACCTCAAGGCGGGCGGCGCCATCCTCAAGGATTGCTATGCGCGGGCCAGAGCGCAAATGCGCGACGCCCAGCGCGCCTTACGCGCCGCATTCAGCTGCTACTACTCAGGCAACTTTGTGCGCGGGTTCCGACCAGACAAGGTGGGGCAGCCCAGCTATGTGCAGAAGGTCGTGGCAAACGTCACCGATGCGATCCCACCCATCCCGATGGTGCCGGCGATCGAGCCACTCGAACCGACCAAACCACCTGACACCGACGGGGTGATTCCGGTTTTACCGGCGGCCGGGGCGGCTGCGGAATCGGCCAAGTCTGCCGGTGCACCGCCGCAGTGGGTCTTCTTCGCGGTCGCACCATCGCCCGAAGAGAAGGCTACGCCCTCGCCCACGTTTTCACTAAGCGGAGCGCCCGATAGCCCGGCGGTGCAAGTCCGACGGGTGACGCCAGGTTCAGCGGATTTGAAAGGTACTGAGGGCGCGCCCGCTGCCAACGTGGCCCGGCCAGAAGTCGGCGCGCCACGTGAGGCACGCGCGGTGCGGACAAAGCGCCCCACGGCGAACAATGTTCAGAAGGAAGCTCCCTTCGTGCAGTTTGCGAATTGAGCGACGCAAGGCCCGAAGCCTAAACCTGTTCGGCTCGCGCGTGTAAAACCAGGAGACGACACGATGAAAACATGGCTTGTCGCGCTGATCTTCACGGGCGTTGCCGCGCCCGCTCATGCGACCGACTTTGGCTGCAAGGTGCTGTTGTGCCTGGCGAATCCGGCATCGAACGGTGGCCCGCAAGGGGTCGCCGAATGTGTGGCGCCGATCGACCGGCTCTACCACGATCTGGACAAGGGCCGACCGTTTCCGACGTGCGACCTCGCGGACGGCAACGACGGTGGCAGCTATGCCCGCCAGGTCTACGACCCCTATGACCCATGTCCTCCGCCGTTGCAGCCGGCCGCCCGCGGCGCCTACGTCGTGCAGGGCCGGCGCAATGTTGGCAATGGCGGGAGAGAGTGGGGCGGCAGCGGCGAGTACACACTAAGCGGTCAGCCGCAGGTGTCTGAGCCGCAGAGTGCCCAGAGTGGCGGCGGAGCAGGTCCGCAGGCCTGCGTCGGTAAGCCGGTCGGTGCCTATACCGTTGGCAGCGATGACGATAGTGTCACGGTCAATGTGTTCGAGCAGGTGCTCTGGCAGCCTGCACAGAATCCGCGCGCCATTGACGTGTTTATTAACAATGTACGGCAACAGCGCGTGCGCTGGTGACCGAGAGAGCGAGAGAGGAGGAGTGATGCGTCGATTTATCGTTTGCGCCGCATTGTTGACCGTCGCCGCCGGGGCAGGGGCTCACGGCTTCGCATTTGACGGGTTGGCCGAAGGGTACAACTTGGCCACCACCGAGCCGGAGCGCGCCGCGCGCGCGCCCACGACCGGAGCCGCTGAAGTTGGTTTTTCGCCGGAAGCAGGGGCCGAGGCGCTGGTGGTCAAGGTGATTGGTGCCGCGAACACGTCTATCCGGCTGGCCGGCTACAGCTTCACCTCGCCGGTCGTCGTGCGCGCCCTGCTCGATGCGAAGCAGCGCGGCGTCGATGTAGCGGTCGTGGTGGATGACAAGGGCACCCGTTCGACCACTTCGCGGCAGGCGCTCAACCTGTTGGTCAACGCCGGTATTCCGACCCGCACGATCAGTGTCTACGCGATCCACCACGACAAATACATGGTGGTTGACGGCCTGCACATCGAGACGGGTAGCTTCAATTACACGACGGCGGCCGCAAAGCGCAATAGCGAAAACGTGCTGGTCCTGTGGAATTACCCCACGCTGGCCGCTCAGTATCTCGCGCACTGGCAAAGCCGCTGGGAGCAAGGCCAGCCGTATCAGTCGGGTTACTAGCATAGGCCTGCCCGGGCGGCGATGCGAGTCCCATCGGGAACGAGTGATGCAGAAACATGAAGTCGAGAACGCCACGCTGCTCTTTGCCGTCAGCCTGCCGATCGCTGGCTGGCTCGCCGGCGCGTGGGCGGCGCATGTCCCGCTTCGCCCACTGCCCGAAGCGCTTACCGTCGCGTTGCACCTGACGCCGCACCATCCGCTCATTACCAGCGGGGCCGTGCTCGGCCTGGGCCTTGCCGCAGCGAGCGGCTATCTGGTTCACGAATATGGGGACGATGGGTTCCGCGGTGCGCCCTATCGCCGCTGGATGCGCGGTGCCCGTATGGCGAACTGGCATCGGGTCAAGCGTCAGGTCAACGCGGCCAACCGTCGGGAGAACCGGCGTCGGCGCAAGGACGATGGCGAAGCGGGGGCGTTGGCCCCGATCATGATCGGCGCGATGCCCATGCCGATTCACCTCGAAAACCGAAATACGTTGATTTGTGCTTCGGTGGGCGCGGGCAAGTCCGTCGCGATGGAAAGCATGATCGCTTCGGTGGTCAAGCGCCGTGACAAGATGGCAGTGATCGACCCCAACGGCACGTTCTATTCGAAGTTCGGCTTTCCCGGCGACACGATTCTCAACCCATTCGACCGCCGCTCGGCAGGCTGGACGTTGTTTAACGAGATCAAGGGCGTCCACGACTTCGACCGCATGGCCAAGAGCGTGATCCCGCCGCAGGTCGATCCCAACGATGAGCAATGGTGCGCTTACGCGCGCGATGTGCTGGCCGACACCATGCGCAAGCTGGTCGAGACGGACAATCCCGATCAGGACAGGCTCGTGAACCTTCTGGTGCGAGAGGATGGCGAGGTGATTCGCGAGTTCCTCTCGAACACCGATTCGCAAGGCTACTTTCGCGTGAACGCCGAGAAAGCGATCGCCTCGATCCAGTTCATGATGAACAAGTACGTGCGGCCGCTGCGCTTCATGAGCCAGGGCGACTTCTCGCTGCACACCTGGGTCCACGATCCTCACGCCGGCAACCTTTTTATCACGTGGCGAGAGGACATGCGCACGGCGCAACGCCCGCTGGTGGCGACGTGGATCGACACGATTTGCACCACGATCCTGAGCTACGAACCCATGACCGGCGCCCGATTGTGGCTGTTCCTCGACGAACTCGAATCGCTCGGCAAGCTCGAGTCGTTCGTGCCGGCGGCGACCAAGGGGCGCAAGCACGGACTGCGCATGGTCGGCACGATCCAGGATTGGGCGCAGCTCGACGAGGCTTATGGCATGGATGCGGCCAAGACGCTGCTCGCCTGCTTTCGTAACTATCTCATCTTCGGGGCGGCAAATGCCCTGAACGCGGACAAGGCGAGCGAGATCTTGGGCAAGCAGCACGTCGAGCGCATCCAGGTCACCTCCAACGTCGGTAGGGGCGGTGGCGGTCGCAGCCGCCATGTGCTCGCCAGCCCGCCCGAGCCGGTTGTGCTCGACTCGGAAATCTCAAACCTGCGGGATCTGCACGGCTACGTCATGTTTGCCGAGGACTTTCCGATTGCCCGCATCACGCTGCCCTATGTGACCTATCCGCACCGCGCAGCGGCGATCGAGGTCAAGTGAGGAGCGCGCCATGCTCAACGTGACCCCGATTCGCGGCAACAACCAGTATGCGGCGGCGCACTATTTTGCAGCCGCCGACGATTACTACGCCAAGGAACATCCCGGCGAGTGGCAGGGTGAAGGGGCGCGCGCGCTCGGGCTGGAAGGTCCCATTGAGCAGGCCCAGTTCTCACGCCTGCTCGATGGCCAACTGCCCAATGGCGAGCGCATCCAGACCACCTTCGACACGACCGCTCACAAAAAGCGCATGGGGCTGGACCTCACATTTTCGGCGCCGAAATCGGTGTCGATGCAAGCGCTTGTCGCCGGCGACCGGGAGGTCAGTGCAGCGCATGACCGTGCCGTCACGCGCGCCCTTGAGCAGGTCGAGCGGCTAGCCGAGGCCCGCAAGAAGGTCATGGGCAAGAGCTGTCACGAGCGTACCGGGAATATGGTCATTGGCAAGTTCCGGCATGAGATGAGCCGGGCCAAAGACCCGCAGCTTCACACGCACGCTGTCGTACTGAACATGACGCAGCGTGCCGACGGCGCGTGGCGTGCGCTGTCGAACGAGGACATCTTCCGTGTACAACACGAGATCGATGCCCTGTACAAGGCCGAGCTTGCACACAGCCTACAGGAACTGGGCTATGCCATTCGACTCGTCGATGACAAAGGGAAGTTCGAGCTGGCCCATATCAGCCGCGACCAGATCGAGGCGTTTTCGGCACGTAGCTACGTGATCGAGCAAGCGCTTGCCGACGAAGGGAAAACGAGGGCGTCGGCAACCGCACTGGAAAAACAGGTGATCTCGCTGGCGACACGGCCGCGCAAAGACGAATCCGACCGGCAAATCATTAAACAGTATTGGCTGGAGAAAAGCCGCGAACTGGGCATCGACTACGGCGCCCGCTCGCCGCTCGACGGGCTCAGCGATGGTCCACGCAGCGCGCTCGATCAGGTCGCGGCAATGAGCTTACCGGCGGGGCTCACGCCGGCGCAGGCCGTGGTGCAGTATGCGATCAACCATCTGACCGAACGTGAAGCCGTGGTGCGGGAAAGCGTGCTCACGACGACGGCGCTGCGCCGCGCAGTCGGGCTGGCGGGCATCGAGGAGGTCCACACCGAAATCCGGCGCCTGGTCGAGCAAGGGGCGCTGATCGAGGCGGTGCCGGCCTACCGCGCGACCGGATCCATGGACGGACCGGCGCTCTCGTCGGCCGGCTGGGCGAGCTTTTTGAGTGAACGCGAAGGATTAACCCAGCAGGAGGCCCGCGCTTATGTGGCTCAGGCCATCCAGCGCGGGTCTCTCGTGCCGGTAGAGAGGCGTTATACGACCCACAAGGCGCTGGCGCGCGAGAAGGCGATACTCGCCATTGAGCGCAGCGGCCGCGCCGCGCTCGCGCCGATCCTGACGCCCGCAGCGGTCAAAACGGCGTTGGAGGGCTCCCCGCTGAACGCTGGCCAGCGTTTGGCCGTGAAGGCTATCGTCGCGACGCCGCACCGATTCGTCGGTATTCAGGGCGACGCCGGCACCGGGAAAACCTATACCGTCAATCAGGCGGTCGCGCTCATCCGGCAGGCGTCGGCTGTGGGCCCGGGCCCGGGCTATCGCACCGTCGCGCTCGCGCCGTATGGCAACCAGGTGACGGCGCTCAGGAACGCAGGGCTCGACGCGCACACGCTGGCGAGCTTTCTTCGCGCAAAAGACAAGTCCATCGACGGCAAGACGCTCATTGTTCTGGACGAGGCGGGTGTCGTCGGCGCGCGCCAGATGGAACAATTGATGCGCACGGTCGAGCAAGCCGATGCGCGGATGGTCCTGATCGGTGACACCAAGCAGACCGAGGCCATCGAGGCCGGCAAGCCGTTCGCGCAGCTTCAGAACGCCGGCATGCTCACCGCGCGCATCAGCGAGATTACGCGGCAAGAAGACCGCGAGCTCAAAACCGCAGTTGAACACGCCGCCGAAGGCCGCGTCACGCAATCGCTTTCGCACCTCAGCCATGTGGAAGAACTCAAAGAGCCGACCGAGCGCCACCGCGCCATCGTCGCCGACTACATCGCGCTCACCGAAGGGGAGCGCCGCGACACGCTGATCGTCGCCGGCACCAATGACGCCCGCCGCGAGATCAACCGCATGGTGCGCGAGTCGCTGGCGCTTACTGGCCGCGGACGCGAGTTCGAGACCCTGACGCGCGTGGATATGACGAAGGCGCAGCGCCGCTTTGCACCGAGCTATCAGCCGGGCATGGTAATCCAGCCCGAGCGCGACTATCAGAAAGCCGGCCTGGCGCGAGGCGAAACCTACCGCGTTCGGGAAGCGTTACCGGGTAATATGCTGGTGCTGCAATGCCCGGACGGCACTATGGCCACAATCAACCCGCGCCGCGCGACGCAGCTCAGCGTCTACCAGCTGGAGCGCGCCGAGTTGTCAGTCGGCGATGCCGTGCGGATCAACCGCAACGATGCCGGGCGCGATCTGACCAACGGCGACCGCATGCGGGTGGCCGGGGTGGCGGGCCACGCCGTCACGCTCGAATCGCTCGAGTCGATCGAGCGGCGCGGCGGTGGGCCGGTGCGCTCGCTGGAGCTATCCGCCGCTCGACCGTTGCATCTCGAGCACGCCTACGCATCGTCCGTTCACAGCGCCCAGGGCCTGACCAGTGAGCGCGCCCTGATTGCGCTCGATACGAGAAGCCGCACGACGTCGATGAACCTTTATTACGTCGCCATCAGCCGGGCGCGGCAGGAGGCCCGCGTCTACACGAACTCGCTAGGCGAGCTACCGGACGCCATCGCCCGGCGCTTTGACAAGAGCACGGCACTGGCGCTCCAGCGCGAACGACAGTTGTTGCGCCGCGAGGCCGGCCTGCCGCCAAAAGGCGCGCTCGACGGCAAGTCGGCGTTATCGCGGCAGCCACGCCAGTCGCTTGAGCCGCAGTGCAAGGCGCCGGCGAGCGGCAAGGAACCTTCGGGGTACGGGCGCTTTGACTGAGAATTTGCCAGCGGGCCATGAGCGAAGTCACCGACTTCGGTAGCCGAAGCACCCGAGGGGTGCGTGATGTGTATTGAGGTTTTCGGGCCCGTTAAGGGACCCAAAACCTCCAGGGTTAAGGGCGTTCATACGATATAGGCCGAAGGCCGTCGGCGGTCGACGACAGAAAGCGGACAAAGCGTGAACAAACAGAAGACATACAGAAGACAAAGCGGGGGCATCAGGTAGACAGGTTGTGTACAAACAGAGGACGAGCGGGAGACAGTTAGAGGACAACATGACGACGGTGGCAAATTCATGACGAAGACGGACGCGCAACAGGCCATTGAGCAGACTGCACCGACCACGAAAGCGGCGCAATTACGCGACGTGATGCCGGAGATCGAGGCGAAGCTCGCCGCAGGGGTACGGCTCGGCACCATTCACCAGGCACTGAATGATGCGGGTTTTGAGCTGACGTTCCAGACGCTCAAGACGTACCTGTATCGATACCGGAAGCAGCATCGGGCAAGGACTGCGGAGCGGCTGGCAGTGCCAGGTGACCCTCGATCGGAGGCGTCTGTATCTCACGCAACAGATGCCGGACCTCCCCGACCCCGAGAACCGCTCTCGGTGCAGGAGATCGATCGTCTGATGAAGCCCGATCCGGCAGAACTGGCCGAACGGATCGCGCGCTATGAGCGTATCGCGATAGAGAAAGAAAGGAGCCGAAAATGAAAGTCGCCGTCTTAAATTTCAGCGGAAATCCGGGTAAGACCACGCTGGTCGATCACCTGCTCGCGCCGCGCATGAACGCGCCCAGATTCGAGATCGAGACTCTCAATGCCGGCTCGGCCGACACCGGCGCGCTGCGCCTGAAGGGCCGCGACTACGGCGGGCTGCAAGAGGGCCTGATGATGCTGGACTCGGCCATCGTCGACGTGGGCGCGTCCAACGTCGAGGAATTTATCAAACAGATGGGCCAATTCGAAGGGTCGCACGACGAGTTTGACTATTTCGTGGTGCCTGCGGTGAGCGAGAAAAAGCAACAAACCGACACTGTGAACACGATTGAGACACTGGCTGGCCTCGGCGTGCCGGCCCAGAAAATCCGCGTGGTGTTCAACAAGGTCGAACTCGAAGACGCGAGCGACGTGCCGCGCCTGTTTCGCACGATCTTCGGCCTGCATGAAGACACCCGCAGCTTCACGCTGCGAGCAGACGCCGTGGTGTTCAAAAACGAGATTTTCGAGCGGCTGCGGGGACTGAACAAGTCCGTCGCCGATGTTGTCGCCGATGACACGGACTATCGGGCCGTGCTGCGCGAAGCGAGTGATGAAGCGACCCGCTCGCGCGCAGTGAGCATGATCAGCGCCCAGCGACTCGCCAGATCCGCCCACAAGAACCTCGAGAACGTCTACCGGGCGTTGTTCAGGTGATCGGGAGGGGCCATGGCCACTGATGTCTCCACCGCGCGCGAAGCGCTAATGGCCGAGCTGCTGCAGGAGGCGGACGCGCTCGTGCGTCGCTTTGAGCAGGCGGATGAGACGCTGGCCGCCAGGATGGAGCAGGCAACCACGGACGCGGCCGGTAAGGCGTTTCTGGCCGCCCGGCTTAACTTTGAGACCGTCATCGACAACAATGCCGCGAAGCTGACCGAGGCTGGCCGCCACGCGGCGGCGCAGATCGGCAATCAACTCAATGATGGCGCGGCGCAGCTCGTCGCGGCGAACCTCGCGCTTGAGCGCAAGGCGCGGCGCTTCGTGCTGCTGCTCGTCGGCTTCGCGTTGGTTGCGGGGGCGGTAGGTGGATTCGTCGGGGCCCGGCTGGCGGGCCTCTGAGGCGCGGACACTGAAAGACGGGCGGCCCTCGCGTCATCGCCTCGGCCAGTCTTGCCCGTGCGCTTTTTTGCCCGCGACAATTGCGCACTTAGCGGTGCGGGCATCCGGCTGTTGCGTCCCCCGGCTGCTTTGCAAGCACCGTGACATAAAAAACCCGGCCGAAGCCGGGCAAATCCCATTTGCGACGACAAGCGTCGCACGATTTGATTTCTCGTATCGTGCGACGCTCGGACAACGTTACCCGGCAATTTCGTCGGTGTCCACCCCCGCGACAGCGATGCGCGGCGTGTCAGCCTCGGCGTCCGAATTTGCGGCCCCCTCCAAGTTGGCTCCGTTCCCGCATTGCAGCACTGGAGTTGACCCTGTAAAACCGGACACACCATCACACTAAGGTTGCTGAATCCATCGAGCGCCGGAACTCGCGAGGCGAGCGGTATTTCAGCGCGCTATGGGGGTGCTTCTCGTTGTAATGCTCAAATGCAATGGCCAGATTGTGAGCAGCGGTTGCAGCATCCGGCTTCGGCATGAAGGCGACGTAGTCGCGCTTCATCGTTTTCACGAAGCTCTCGGCCATGCCGTTACTTTGCGGACTGCACACGGGCGTGGTCAATGGCTTTAGTCCGATGTTCATCGCAAACCGGCGCGTATCGTCAGCCGTATAGCCCGAACCATTGTCGCTCAGCCACTCGATTTCGGACGGCGTATGCACCTCGTTGCCGAACCGATTTTCCACTGCGGCCAGCATCACGTCGCGCACAATGTCGCCGCTGTGGCCTGCTGTCGTCGCCGCCCAGCTCATCGCTTCTCGGTCGCAGCAATCCAGCGCAAACGTCACACGCAGCGGCTCGCCGTTGTCGCAGCGGAACTCGAAGCCGTCCGAGCACCATCGCTGATTGCTGCGCGCGACGGCCACTTTGCCATCATGTCGACGGTGGGCTCGCGGCGCAATCGGTCGGCGCTGCGTCAGCAGCCCATGCGTTCGCATGATGCGATAAATGCGCTTGGCATTGAACGGCGCCAGTCCAACTGCAACGCGCTCGTTGCGCAACGTGCCCCAAACCCGCCGGTAGCCATAGCTGGGCAAATCGCCGACGACACGGCGGATTTCCTCGACTACAGTTTCGTCGTCGGTCGGCCTTGATTGCCGGCCATCGCGCCACGTCGCCGGACGCGACAGTCGTGCCGATACGTTCGAGCGCGACACGCCGAGAACTTCACAGACCAGTTTCACTGGCCGTCCTCCGGCAGCAAGGGCGAGTGCGCTATCCATTTTTTTGCTCGGCTGTATTCAACTGCTTCCCGGAGAATCTCGTTCTCCATTGTTTTTTTGCCGAGCATCCGTTGCAGCTCGCGAATCTGCTTGAGCGCATCAGCCAACTCCGATGCCGGAACCACTTCTTCGCCAGCCTTGACCGCTGACAGGCTACCGTCCTGGTACAGCTTGCGCCAGTGGAATAGCTGGTTCGGGTTCACGCCGTAATGGCGCGCGACCATTGAAACCGATTTTCCCGGTTCGAAACTCTCGCGAACCATCGACAGTTTCTGCTCCGCCGTCCAGCGACGCCGGCGCTCTGGGCCCGTCAACACTTCCATCACTTCCTGCTTGGTGTTAGTCAAAAACACAGTCTTATGCCTACCCGTTATTGTAAGTGGGTCGCTGTGTCCGGTGTTTCATGGGGCCGCTCCAAGCACCTTCGACAGCGCTCGCTTCTTGAACTCAACAGAATACGTTTGTTTCACCTTCATCCTGGGTAATGCCCCCTGAAATCCACCGCTAGGAGAAGTAGAATTTTCTCGTTAAGAGGGAGTTCTGCAGATGAAGAAGTCGAGATTCACGGACAGCCAGATACTGGAGGCGCTCAAGCGCGCGGAGGCTGGGCTGGCGGTGCCGGAGCTGTGCCGAGAACTGGGCATCAGTTCGGCAACGTTTTATAAGTGGCGCTCGAAGTACGGCGGCATGGACGCGTCGATGATGTCGCGCATGAAGGAGCTGGAGGCGGAGAATACCCGGCTTCGCAAGATGTACATCGAGGAGAAGCTCAAGGCTGAGATTGCCTCGGAGGCCCTGCAAAAAAAGTTCTGAAGCCATCTCGTCGGCGCGAGATGGCAAAGCAAGTTGTGCAACAGCGGCGCGTGTCAATTCGTGTGGCGTGCGCGGTGCTCGGCATCAGCGAGTCGTGCTACCGGTACGCGGCGAAGTTGAACACGGAGAACGAAGAGATTGCCGACTGGCTACTGCGTATTACGGGCTGCCATCGCAACTGGGGTTTTCTGCTGTGCTACTTCTACCTGCGTAATGTGAAGGGATTCGGCTGGAACCACAAGCGCATTTACCGAATTTACCGGGAGCTGGAGCTGAACCTGCGCATCAAGCCGAAAAAGCGGCTGGTGCGCGAAACGCCGCAGCCGCTATCGGTACCGGAGGCCATCAATGAAGTGTGGTCGATGGACTTCATGCATGACCAACTGGTTGACGGGCGC